>JAEYSJ010000018.1 GCA_023434855.1 Bacillota bacterium
GTTGAGCGGGAGGCACTCACCAAAGCGCTCACCCGTCATCATACACTACGCCAATTAGGTTCGGCCCTTGGCTTATCCCATACCGCAGTGCTAAAAAAACTGCGTAAATATGGTCTAAGAACGTAAAAAAACAAGGTGTGTAATCATATTTACACTATGATTACACACCTTGTTTTTATCATTTTTTTATGATGCTTTCCGAACGGCTAAGCGGTTCACTAATGTCCATATGCCCGGAGATAGTATCAATTTTTTTGCCTTCAACCATTATCTGTACTTTATGGATTTCGGGAAACTCCGTCAAAGTATTGACGATGGAGCCAACGATCAGCATTTCTGTGGCCGAACCGCCGGTTCCATTTTTGATTAGCTTATCATTAAAATCGACATACGCCACATGATCTTTTACGGAGATGTTTCGTAATTTGGTGTCTGCAGGCAAAACGGCAACTAATTGCTTGTCTTGAGTACCTGCCAATAAAATTTCCATTGCCGTCTGCGCCGGATGGTCATTTTTTGCTAAAATATGAACTTCAGGAACTAAATACATGGCATCAGGAGTAGCATAATATACCGTCAGACGCATGGATTCCTGTATTGGCGTAGAATTGGGCTGAGAAGTGCCTACGGGTTTTTGTCCTTGTTCAGTACCGGATTTAGCCTGTTCAGAAGCTGCCATCAGGGAGGTCGGCACTTGATTGGCACAACCCGCCATGATAATCAGGGTCAGACTAAGTATAGCCAGCAATATTTTTTTGAGCACAGACATTATTATCTCCCTCCCTGTTGCGCAGCTTGGGTGAAGAATTTGTCAAGTCCCTGCACAATACCTTGTGCCATTTGTAGTTGAAACTGGGGAGTATTGAGCAATTTTTCTTCCTCAGGATTGGAGATGAATCCCAGCTCAGCAAGAGCTGCTGGCATCAGCGTGCGTTTAATCACATAAAATCTGGCAGGATAGACACCGCGGTCAGTTAACCCTCCTGCTGCTACCAGGCTGCTCTGAATGTTCTGAGCAAGCATGGCATCATAAAGCGTCTTCTGATAGTAATAAGATGCCGTACCGCCCGGAGCAGGCGTAGAAAATGAATTGATGTGTATGCTGAGAAACACATCAGCCTTATTATTATTTGCCACAGATGCTCTGGCTTTCAGCTCGTCCACCGCGCTGGAATTAGGACCATAAACATCCCGGTCATCCCGTCTGGTCATTAAAACCCTTGCTCCCGCGCTTTCCAGTAAAGTCTGTACTTTTAGCGCAACTGCCAGAGTAATATTTTTTTCTTCCGTTTTACCGGGGCCAATGGCCCCGCAATCGGTGCCGCCATGTCCCGGATCGATGGTAATAATTTTGCCTCTCAGGCCTGGTTTAAAATTATATACTACCGGTGGCACAGGTTTATTGATATCGACAACAATCCGATAAGGCTTTCTTGTCTTCACATCGCCTGGCAAGGTAAATACTTTATAGTCATTATCATCCAACATCAGCGGCAACTCAATCATTACCCTGCTGGTATCGGCATCCAACTGGCTGAAGTTAATCCCGTCGGCAATTTTACCATCAAGAACCCCGTCTGATACCTTGCCCACCGTTGATCCTTTAATATCAATATTTAGATGCGGCGTAGGACTGCCGTTGAGCGTGCTGTCAATTTCGACCGGACCAGTAGTATCAATCACCAGACGAAGCTTGGTTTCACCGGTAACAGCATCAATATGGGTAGCGTACCGGTAATTAGTCAATTCGGCTTGTGAAGCTATTTGGGGCTTTGCAGCTTTACCGTCAACCTTGAGCACAGGCACTTTGGCTGCGGGCTGCGCCGTTGCTGTCCCTACACTAGACATTCCTGCCATGGCAATTTGCGGTATATATACCATAATAAATAACATTAGCAAACAACAAAATATTCGTCGCAAATACAACACCTCCTTATTTTTGCGACGTACAATGACATATAGATAGGAACTTCGCGGTTAATAAGCAAAACTCCTGCAGGACTTTGTCAATAGCTAAGAAAAATAAAGGATCAGGAAGATTATTCCTGATCCTTTAATAATTGCTTAAGTAAATTATCCGCTTCCGAACGCGCTTGGCGAGTCGCCGCTTTATCTACCATTAAATCCAGGATTAAAATGTCCCCTTCACCGGATCCGTCCGGCAAGGTTTCCCGTGGCCATACAACCTGTATTTCTTCATCCCCAACCAACAAGATTGCCTTAGGGCCTTCAAAACGGTCGATTACCGCTTTAACGTGCATACTATTGCTTCTCCTTGGTAATGGTATATGTTTGTCCGTCACTGGTAATAGTGACCGTACCATCCTTATCGGTACGATACACCTTGTATTTGAGGTCAGCGTATTTTTTCAAAGTAGAAGGATGGGGATGGTGATAATCATTATTCGCTCCAACAGAAATTATTGCCACTTCAGGAGTCACTGCTTTTAAAAATGCCGGTGTGGAAGAAGTGCTGCTGCCATGGTGACCGCTTTTCAACACCGTGCTCTTAAGCTCTCCGCTATACTTTTCCAACATACGTGCTTCCGCCTCATGTTCAGCGTCACCTGCCAATAGCATGGAGAAGCTCCCATAAATCAGTTTCGCAACAACTGAGTTATTGTTTAAATCCGATTCTCCTACAATATAAGGCTTATCCGGGTTAAAAATTTTCAAAACAGTTTCTCCGCCGATGTCAATTTGGCTTCCGGCCAGCAATACTGTAAAAGGGATGTTTTTCTTCCGGATTGTCGTTAAGTATTGACGGTACATAGGTGTAGTAGTCGTTTGACCGCTGTCATATACGTGTTTGACGGTGAAATTCTCCAGAATACTATTCATACCGCCTAAATGATCGGCATGCGGATGAGTAATGATGACTTTGTCTATTGTGGTTATACCCTGATTTTTTATGTATGATACAAGTTTTTCCCTTGCAGGCACATCACCTGTGTCCACAAGTGTTACCTGTCCGGATGCGCGAATAAGAATAGCATCACCTTGTCCAACATCAATAACCTGTATGGTAAGCGGCGCCTTCGCCCCATTTACCGCCCCCGGGTAGGGTGTACCTTTGCTGCAGCCGGCTATCATAAGTGCCATTAAGACAGCTGCAATTACCCAATATGCGTATTTGCGCAAAATACTGTTTACTCCTTCCCTAAGAAAAACGCAGTCTAAACTGCATATTACAGAAAACTAAAAATAGGCAGTCTCCCGCCTAATGCCTTAATCTATATTAAAGCTGGACTAACCCCAGACTTACCCGGATGCCCTCGTCAACTTTACTCATAATATCTTCGCCCAGGTGAGTAACTTTTTCCTTAAGACGGCGTTTGTCCAATGTTCGTAATTGTTCCAGTAACACAACTGAATCCTTTTCCAAATTAAACTGCTTGGCGCCAATTTCCACATGAGTAGGTAATTTAGCCTTGGAAATCTGCGAGGTAATGGCTGCAACTATTACAGTAGGACTATACTTATTGCCAACATCATTCTGAATGACTAAAACAGGACGGTGCCCTCCCTGCTCAGATCCTACCACCGGGCTTAAATTAGCATAATAAATGTCCCCACGCTTAACGATCATGTACTATTCACGCTCCGCCAGCAAGGTGGGCATTTCAAACACATCTGCGTCAGCCAGCAACCCTTCTTCAGCTAACGACAAATTGATGATTGCCATCTCCTGATATCCTTTTCTCATCATATCTCGAATGGCTTTGCGTTTGCGATCTTCAATATATAAACGCATCGCTTCGCGGACAAATTGACTGCGACTTAATTTTTCCATGGCAATAATGCCGTCTACTTCCTGCAACAAGCTATTTGGGATACTAATCATAATACGTTTTAATTCTGCCACAGCTTCACCCCCGCCTGTTTGCACTACATTCGATATATAAATAATTATACATTTTCATATATATCAATGTCAACTTTTTTATATACTATGCCAGTAATTAACAAATATTACATACTTATATTAAACAGTCAATGTCTCAAGAATATATATGATCTTCGAAAGCTCTAACAACTATAAACATACCATAATTAAGTATGCATATTCAATAAACAAAATATGCCTATCAAAGCACATTATTACAGTTAACTGTTTGACCTTCCTGTGTATCATTTATTGCCTTCTGAATTGCCGGTAAAAGATCACCGGCCATCATGCCCACCATGCCATCCTTAATGGCAATATTACCTGCTAAACCATGGATATATACTCCTGCTACAGCGGCATCCTGACTTGACATGCCCTGGGCAATAAAAGCGGCGATGACTCCTGTCAGTACGTCTCCCGTACCACCTGTGGCCATACCGGCGTTACCCGTGGTATTTATATATACCTCACTATCGGGAAATGCTACAACGGTTGGTGCGCCCTTCAATACAACCACACTTTCCCATTCAACGGCCGCCCTTCTGGCGATTTCCACTCTGTCCTCGTTAATCTTTTCAATTGATAAATCCATTAAACGGGCCATTTCTCCCGGATGAGGAGTAAGAACTGCTAAAGCTTCCGCTGATGACAGTATGTCAGTAGCCCCTGCCAAAGCATATAAAGCATCGGCGTCAATTACCATCGGACGCTTAGCTGTCTTGACAATTTCACCCACGGTAATCCCTGTTTCCTCCTGTCGGCCCAGCCCTGGTCCAATAGCCAGCACATCACACTGCTCAATTAACTGTTCTATGACCGGCAAAGCCTCTATGCCAATAGCACCACCGGCAATTTCCGGCAATGGTTTCGTCATTACTTCCGTCAGTTTTACTTCCATAATGTTATTAAGACTGTCCGCTATGCCTAAAGTTACCAAACCGGCCCCTGCCCTCATTGCAGCAAGAGATGATAATGCGGCGGCACCGGTTAATCCCACAGAGCCGGCAACTACCAGCACTCGTCCGCAAGTACCCTTATGAGCATCCGGACACCGTTTGACAAGTACTTGCCGCACTAAAGCCGCAGTAATTATATTTTGTTTAATATTGCAATCAGTCAAAAGGGGCACAGGAATACCAATATCGGCTACCACCGAACGGCCTGCATGCAAAGCTCCAGAATGCAAAAGAAGTCCAGGCTTAAACAAACCAAAAGTTACCGTATAATCTGCCTGCACCGCCAAAGAGCTAATTTGCCCGTTATTCGCGTTTACCCCTGAAGGAATGTCTACGGCAAAAACTGGTTTTTCTGCATTATTAATAATTTTTATAGCTTGCGCCATTTCGCTGCTTAGTTCTCCCTTAAACCCGGTGCCGAGCAAGGCATCTACCAGGCAGTCGGCAAAAGCTACGGCAATTTTAGCCTTGTCCCAATCCCGTTCGCTTGTTACTTCAATGACATCAATACCCATCTGACAAATTATGTCCAGATTAATTTTGGCGTCACCTGCAACGTTATTTATCTCACCAAGCAAAAATACCTTGACTTTGACTCCCTTATTACAAAGATGACGGGCAATAACATAGCCATCTCCCCCATTATTGCCTTTACCGGCAAAAATGGATATCTTTTTATCCATTAAACAGCCCATAATTTTTTCAAGACAATTTACTACCGCCAAACCGGCATTTTCCATTAGTACTACCCCGGGAATTCCATAGTCATTAATGGCTATGCTGTCAATTCTACGCATCTGTTCTGCAGTTGCGACCTTCATACTACTGCCCCCCATAAAAACCGGACCAAAATGACACCTGTATCTGCAACGATTACTTGGAGCATTTTGAACCAGCCATTTATAATAAAAAGCTGCGTGTTTTTGCGAACACGTTAATTTAAGTCTGAGTCAAAACAACCTGCGCAGCGGCATATTCCCGTGCATGCGTCAGGGAAATGTAAACCTGGGTCACGCCCAACTGCTCAGCCAGGATAGCAAAATTACCGCTAAGTTCAACGAATGGACGCCCTGTTGCGTCAGACAAGATTTCAATATCCTGCCAGCTCCCCCCTGCCAGTCCTGTGCCCAAAGCCTTCATTACCGCTTCTTTACCGGCAAAACGCGCCGCATAAGATGCGGCGCACTGGGCACCCCTGCTATTGCAATACTTCTGCTCACTAACAGTAAAAACGCGGTGTACAAAGGACTCCCGTTTAATAGCCTCTTTAATACGGTCTATCTCAATAATATCAATGCCAATTCCGCAGACCATGCCGCCACCTCATCATTTTTATTCTATGTCAAAATTATTTTTCCCTTTTTTTCCATAAAAGTTTGCATAAAAAAACGCCCAGCATCTTTGAATATTCATTAGGCAATCACCACATTGTTAAGACATGTCTAACCGCCAAGCACGCCAAGACCGCCAAGAAAAGCATTTGGATTTTATTAATATAGTGTGAAAAAACCTTGCGAAAATCGCAAGGTTTTCTTACTTTGAGTTCTTCAGTTAGTTAGTTTAACATTACGCATAATCAATATTTCTACACGACGATTTTTTGACCGGTCATCTTCCGTGATATTAGGAGTCACCGGACGGTATTCACCATAACCGATAGCGCTGAAACGTTCAGGCTGCAGTTTTTCCTGGGTTAATAAAAACCTCATAAAGTTCAGCGCACGTTTAGAACTCAGATCCCAGTTAGAAGGAAATTCTTTAGTATTTATCGGTATTGTATCTGTATGACCGGAGATAACAACTTTCTGTGGCAGCACTAGCAGCATTTTTGCAATTTCAGCGCCAAAACGGCGTGATTCACTCAAAAGATCAGCGCTGCCAGACTGAAATAAGGCGGTATCTTTAATTCTGATCATTAGTCCTTCTTCAGTAAGTACAGTTGACAATTCACCTGTTAAATTATTGTCTGCAATATATTTGTCTATTACTTTTTTCGCCTGTACAAGTTGTTCATTTTCCTGCATATATGCCATATTCTTTGTCGATTCAGACACATTTTGCAACGGTGTTGTTGTGGGAGTTCCGTCAGTAACCTGAGGTACCGTCTTCATGCTGTTTAGTAAATCCGGACTGCCATTGCTAAAGGCAACACTAAAAGCTTGACGTATCTGATCAAACTTCTTTTGATCAACCTGCGCAGAGGAATATAACACAATAAACAAAGCCAGTAATAATGTTAATAAGTCCGCATAGGGGATAAGCCATGTTTCATCCATATGCTCCTCATGATGTTCAGCTCGATGCTTCTTTGCCATTACCTCTCCTCCGGTTTAGGCTTTAATGCCACGCGTTCATTCTGCGAAATGAAAACCATAAGCTTAGCTTCAATAGCAGTCGGTGAATCCCCAGCCTGCAGTGACAGAATACCCTCAACCATCATTTTCTTGATCTCAACTTCTTTTTTGGATATCAGCTTTAATTTATTGGCAAAAGGATGCCATAATACATACCCTGTAAATATACCTAATAAGGTAGCAACAAAAGCCGCTGCAATGGAGTGTCCCAGTTTTTCGATATCATCCAGGTTACCTAAAGCAGCAATTAGACCAACTACGGCCCCGAGAACGCCCAATGTGGGGGCGTAGGAACCTGCCTGAGAAAAAATCAGCGCGCCAGTGCGATGCCGTTCTTCCATTCCCTGTATTTCGGCATCCAAAACATCACTGACAAAGTCAGGATCAAGACCGTCGATAACCATGCTTAGTCCGTTTCTCAGAAAAGGGTCCGGAATTTCTTCCACGCGGCTTTCCAGGGCCAGAATACCCTCTCTCCTTGCTGTCTGTGATAATTCTACAAACAGCTTTAACAGTTGAGCTTTGGGAAACAGTTCAGGTTGTTGAAACAACATTTTAATAAGTGTTGGAAATTTACCAATTTGTTCCATGGGGAAAGCGTTAAATATGCAGGCAATGGTTCCTGCGATAATAATCAAAAATGCCGCAGGGTTATTTAGCGCACTAAGTGATGCGCCTTTAAGCACCATACCCACACCAACAGCTAATACACCAAGCACCACACCAATAATAGTTGACTTTTCCAAGCTCCAGCCTCCAATCCTATTGTAGAAAATAGTTACCAAAAATTAAGGATAATTATAAATGCATTCCTGATTATCTAATATTTCGATTTTATATATTAAAATTATCTAAAATACATCAAAATACGATAATATTCGTCAATATAAATTTTACCACCATAACTACAATTCGTCCAGTAATATTACAAGTACAAACTAAACTTAGATATGAAAGAAAACAGTTATTTTATTAAAAAACACATGGCCGAAGCATCATCACATAATTTCTTGCTTTCTGCTAATTGACCAAGTTTTCCGTATAAGTTTTCAAAGTCGAACATGCGATCTTCCCTTGTCTCTCGCAATAAATCAAGTAAACCATCACTTAGAAAAAAGAAACTATCGCCTGATTGAAATGGAATCATCTTTTGTTCATAAGACACATCTGCAGAAACATCTGGTGAAACCCCTAAAAGCATACCTGGAATATTAATGATTGCCTGCTGCAAACGCGTTTCATTTTTCTGCAATGCCAGAAAATAATTAATACCACCAGAAGCACAGGTAATTGTATGTTCCTTAAAATCCAACTCAAAGCAAATGACTGCTGCCAGAGAATCCTCGGCAAAGTATGGCTTGGTCATATTATTTAACTTCAGGAGTTTTTCGTTTAACGGAATATCCTTATAAGCAATTCGGTCAAATAAGGCCCTGGATGAAGCTGCCTGCAGGGCGGCTGATACGCCATGCCCCATCACATCAATCAAATAGCCAAACAGTACAGATC
>JAEYSJ010000083.1 GCA_023434855.1 Bacillota bacterium
GGCCGGGAACAATCAAGGTACGATCATCAATTCCTGGGCCTCCGGCAATGTGACCGGAACCGGCAGCTCTTTGACCCAGAATGTAAGCGTCGGTGGGCTGGTCGGAGGCAATAATGGAACCGGCCTAATCATCAATTCCTACGCAACTGGCGAGGTTAACGGCTTGTCAACCCAAGCTTATACCGGCGGAGTGGCTGGAAGTAATTCGGGAGGCATTTCGAACTCCTATTCCACCGGTAAAGTAAATGGTCCGAGCACGTTCACCGGCGGCGTTGCAGGCGTAAATTGGGGGAACACGGCCAACGTTACCAACAGCTACTACAATTCGGATGTCAATAGCGGGTTAGGCATTACGAGTGGAAATGTTCCTTCCGGCCGGACGAAAGGCACGGTAAACGGGGGAAAAGGCCTGAACACTAAGCAGTTCAAGGATATCCAATATTATCAAAACGGCACTATGCCCCAGGTGCAAGCCTTCCGGTTCGATCAACAACATACTTCTGTACAACAGGCTTTTGCGGGTGAGCAAGAAGTCGTACAGGACCGCACCAGCATCCAGAATACTTCAACAGATGAGAACCCGGCCAACCCGTGGCAATCAACGGTTGACGATCCAGGTAAATATTCGGTTCACATCAGATCTATTCAAGTTAATGGCGTCGAGTACCAGTTAGAAGATAATGACACTAACGAAAAAAAATAACCGGGGTGTGCCTTACCGGCTGGACAATTTGCAACAAAAATTTCACAGAATGAACTTTAATAATACTATTCATGGAGTGGAAGCGAAATTGTCAAAAGGAGATACAGCGAAAATTTAAGAAAAAAAGAAATCGAGAATATATTAAGGAGGATTCAATATGCTTGTCAAGTTGCTGTCTAATGCAATTGATTACGGTATTGTCGGTATTTTACTGGTCCTGAGTGTTGTTGTGGTGGCCATATCGCTGGAACGCTACGCCTTTTACCGGACCCTCAATATTGCAGACTTTCAGGATATCAGATCTTTGGAGCTGACGTTGACTCAGAAGCTGTCCGTCATCGCTTCAGTAGGGAGCAATGCTCCCTACGTGGGGCTGCTGGGCACCGTGCTGGGGATTATGCTGACTTTCTACAACATGGGGCAGGATGCCGCCATGGACACCGGCAAGATCATGACCGGACTGGCCCTTGCCCTGAAGTCAACCGCGGTAGGGCTGGTAGTGGCGATGGTGGCGGTAGTGCTGTACAACGTATTTTTGCGGAGGGTTAATGTACTGATGCTGGAATGGGAGATTGCCAATGAAAGAAAAACCGTTTGAGAGCATGAACGTTATCCCTTTCGTGGACATTATGCTGGTGCTTTTGACTATCGTGCTGACTACGTCCAGCTTTATTGCCAATGGGAGAATTCCAGTCAATTTGCCGCACGCCTCCCAGAGTGTTACGGAAGCGGATGCAGCCGTGATTATCGAGCTTAGTCAGGCCGGTGACATGTATTTCAATGGGAAAGCGGTCACACTGGAGTCACTCAAAGTGGACCTACAACCCCTGGGCCGGGAAACCAGTTTTATCATTCGGGCAGACCGCGACATCTCCTTGCAGCATTTTATTGATGTGGCCGATCTGTTGAAACAAATGAGTTTTCAAAAGGTCGCGGTGCAGACGAAGAATGGCAGTTAGCAGCCGGCGTCCGTTGGGGGCTGGCTGCATTAAGAAATCCCGGCAGGATTATTTATATTATTTGCAAGGTAGGTTAAGGATTTTGCGTGTTGCTATCTAGAAAGGATGATTTGAGTTTGTATTTTCAAGGAAAATTAAATTTTTATCACGGGCTCGCAATTTCTTTGCTCCTGCATTTAAGCCTCGTCTTGCCTTTTCTTTTGATTACCTTGCATACATTTGATCAGAGCAAGCACGAGAAGCTCAGGATTGAACTCTTTGGTATGATTTCCGACCGCCAAATGGAAGAACGGCACAAGGGAAGTGAAAGCCCGCAGCAAGCGAATATGGCGGCTCAACAGGCGAACAATATTGTTGCCAGGCAGTCTGCGGATAAATATCAAACAGTAGCGGCAGACAGTCCTGTGCATGTAGAAAAAGCGGACGAATCAGTTCCCGGGGCAATGATGCCGGTGTCCGGTGCTTCTTCCCCGGCTTATTCCAGCACGGCGGACGCAGTCGTGGAGCAAAGACAACAAATGATTAATAATAATAGTCAATCCGATCCGGCGGCAATACTGAAGTACTCATTCAGGGTATCAGAGCGGATCCGGGCCAATCTCGTGTATCCCCAAGAAGCCCAGGAAAATGGGGTAGCAGGTGTCACCAAAATCGCATTTGTCATTACCTCATCAGGCAATATCAGGGAAAATTCCTTAAGGGTGGTAGAGAGCAGCGGCTCTACTGCCCTGGATTTCAATGCCTTAAGGGCGGCGCGGGCCAGTGCGCCATTCGAAAAACCCCCGGCAGAAAACGTCGAGGTAGTGATCCCCCTGACATTTAAACGTGATAGTTAGAGTGCGGCGATTGGGGTAAAAAAACGGCACCAGTGTGAGCACGGCGAAATCGAACTGTTGAAAATACCAATACTGATATGAATTCCGGCTTTTTGAAAATGGTCTCCGGACTGGAAAGAGCGGCGATGGAATTGCAATATTTAGCCTGGATAAAATTCGAACAATAACGGAGGAGAAAATGATGAACCAAGAGATTTTTGCCGACGCCATCAGCGGCGTCCACGTTACCGGTAACCTGGTACGAATCGACTTAATGACTCTCCAGCCCCACCTGAAAAGTGACAACGGCCAGCCGGTGGTGGATATCAACAAGCGGATTATCATGCCCATCGAGGGTTTCGTCCAATCCCTGGCGGTCCAGGAAAACATCGTGAAGCAACTGATTGATGCCGGTATCCTGAAAAAGGATGATGGTTCGGAAAATCAGGCTGCTGTGGAGAAAGACAATGTTGTCCGGCTGGACAAAAAGGAAGGTTGAAAATGTTTATGATCAAAAAACTGCCCAAAATTATCTTGTCAGTCACTATTGTTTTATTCCTGCTGGGAGCAGTCGGAACAACTGTTGTCCAGCCAAGCAGAGCCTACGCCGCCGATATTGGCGTTGTGGACTATCAGTTGGTGCTGAGCAAGCATCCTGACACCCAGAAAGCCAATCAGGCCCTGCAGGCTGAGGCCGACCAGGCGCAAAAAGAGTTTGACACCAAGTCGGCCGGGTTAAGCGATAAGGACAAACAGGACCTGAATGTCCAGCTCAGGCAGCGGATTGAACAAAAAAAGCGGGAACTCGTAGGTCCTATTCTGGACAAAATAAACGCTGCGGTCAAGGCCGTGGCCGATGCCAAAGGGCTGCAAATCGTGGTGAATAAAACGATGGTAGTCTACGGCGGCGTGGATATCACGAGCGATGTGCTAAATAAAGTTAATGGGGGATAATCTCCCTAACAAAGCCTAACATATATTGTGCAGCTCTTAAGCGGCCCCGGATGTACTTCGCCGGGGCTGCTCGTTTTGTCGAAAAAATGTATTATTTTATCAAAAAATGTTGACTTTTGCAGTAAAATTGGATTATATTTGAATTAATATTCAAAGTTGATTTTGAAATGGTAGCAATTATGAACCTACTTAAGTTAGGTTGTGGCGACATGGATTCAAAGATGAATAATCTATGACGCCAGGTTGCTGCGTATCCCAAAAGCCTGGCGGCAGCCGGGCTTTTTCATTTGTGGCATCTTTGTAATTATTAAAGAATACGTGAGGAGTGGCGAAAATTAATAACTTAAGGCGGAAGAAAAAGCTGCGCAAGCAAATAGCGGCAATGTTATCAGGGTGCATGATTCTCGGCGGGGGGCTGCTGCTGCCTGCAACAACTTTTGCCGGACCTTTGGACAATCCGGCGTTGTTTGACAAAACGATTCAGTTTGAGGGCAATACCGTCATTGCCAGTGAAACCCTGCAAAAAGTTCTACGATCCCTTTATGTGACATCCAAAGGAAAAATTAGTCCCGGGTTAATCCAGGATGCTTTGTATAATGCCTATAAGGAAGCAGGCTATTCTCTGGTAACAATCAAAGTTCCGTCCAATATTAATGACGGCGACATTTTACATATTGTCGTCAATGAAATCAAGGTTAATCATATTACTGTTACCGGCAACAAACTGTCAAATGAGAAGGATATTCTTGCCGCAGTTCCGGCCTTGCAGGAAGGGAAAACACCTAATATTGCCAGAATGTCCAGCCAAATGCTCCTCGCCAATGACAACCCCTATCGCCACATCACTGTAGATATCCGGCCGTTGGGCAATGGTTTGGCTGATGCGGTGGTAAGTGTACAGGAGACTAACTCCATCCATTATGCAATAAGTTTAGATAATACCGGTAATAAATTTACCGGCCAGACAAGAGTAACAACAGCTATTTTTGACAGCAATATTAATGGACAAGGGTCCATGGGCAGTTTCAATTATACTACATCACCGGATGAACATGTTGACAAGGTGACGCAGTTGGGCGCATTCTATCAAATTCCCCTGCCCCAAACCGGGGATAATCTATATTTTACCGGCAGCTATTTTAATACCGATTCAGGTCAAGTTGTGAATATGCCTGTCGACAGTTTTGGCGACAATATTACCGGCAATGGTTCAGGCAAAGGCTCGGCATTTGGTGTCCATTATCTTCATAATCTGCAGCGGACCGTTACTGAGCGCCAGACCATAGATGTTGGTTTGGATATCCGCAACTTTGATACTACTAACGTTGAATTTTTTGGTCCGATACCTGTAGCCGATAACGGTTATAATATTTCCACTATGCCGCTAAGCCTGGCCTATCAAAATAGCAGCAAGAGCGCCAGAGATGCCGTTACTTTTGGTGTAAACTATGTTCACAATATCCCGGCCGGCGGCCGCAATAGTACCAGTACATATGACAGTTATCAATATCTGGCCGGAACTAATGCCAATTATCAGGTTTGGCGCTATAATGCCGGCTATCAGCATCAGTTTGATAAAGGCTGGCTGTTTAACACCGTTTTAGCCGGTCAATACACCGGTGAAAAACTAATTGATCCAGAAAGATTTAGCTTAGGGGGTGTGCGTTCAGTCCGCGGATTAGAGGAAGGAGAGGTTTCAGCGGATAAAGGTTATCGCCTGAGCCTTGAGGTTTATACACCGGAAATTGCCCCGGCGCAGCGTTTGCTGGCCTTTGTTGATGGCGGCAGATACTGGAATGTAGAACCTGGCCCCGCTGATACCGCCCATCATGTATCCTCTTATGGCATCGGCTGGCGCTATGCTGATCAGCACGGCTTTTCCTTAAATGCTGATTTGGCTGAGGTTATTCAAGGCACCGCCAATACTCCTGATCATCATATTAAGCTTTGTTTTTCTGTTACCAAGATTATCTAATCGATAATCAAGATTATAAGATGAAAATAGGGGAGGGTGATTTGCTATGTCATATCAGCGTAAGATCAAAAAGAATGCTTTTCGGCGAGCCAGGAAATTAATGGCTGCAATGTCCGCCTCGCTCATGTTGTCTTCCAGCTTGGCCTGTGCCAATCCGGTGGGACCGACGAATGTATACGGAACGGCGACTGCCAGTGGCCTCGGTACCAGTTTGGTTACCGTAGATGTGCCTGGTAAAGGGGCTATTATCAATTGGCAGGGGTTCTCGATCGCTTCGGGTGAGACAACCAATTTTAACTTCGGTACAGCCGGTGCAGCGGTACTTAATCGTGTCATTGGCACAGGTGGTACTATTCCTCAATCAGTGATTGCCGGAATAGTATCAGGCAATAATCAAGGCAAAGTATTTCTGGTTAACCCCAGTGGAATTGTTTTTTCACAGGGAGCTACGATTAATGTTCCCTCTTTGGTGGCATCAACCCTGAATATCAGCAATAGCCAATTTCAGGCCTTCATTGATAATGGGCAAGGCAGCCTGAACTTCTCCAACAAAAATACCGATGGCGGCTTGGCCGCAGGTTATACGGCCGGAGCTGTTCAGGTAAACAGCAACATTGCCGTACAGGATGCCCTGGGCTTGGTAGGAGGCAGTGTGGTTATCGGGCCGGGTATCACGGTATCAACCAGCGGGCAGAATCCTAATAGTTTTATTACTATCTCAGCCGGAAACAGTCTGACAGTTGGGCAGAATGCCCAAACTTCCAGTTTTAGCAGTACTGCGCAAAACTATGTACAAATTGGCGATTCCGGTCAAACTGCCAGAACAGTTGTAAAAGCCGGTAATGCCACTAATCCCGGCAATATCGAGATTCTCGGCGGAACTGTTAAAATTAAAGGTGCTGACAACGGCAACGGTACATATGTAGGCTGGCAGCCATTATCCCCGGCTGATACTCCGGGACAAAATACAACAGTGGTGGCTGCCAATTCTTACACAAATGATATATCGCCCACTACAAATTCTCCGACTACCACCTTTAACGCGACCGGGGCAAACCAAATATATTTGGATAAAGCCCATGTCGATGCTCAGCAGAAAGTAGCTTTGCTGGCAGGTAATATCAAATTGGATAATCCGGAAGTGTATACTGATAATGGACAAACAAAGTCCCGCGCTTTTATTAAAGCCGGTGATATCCGGATGGCAGCCGCCTCTGTTTACTCGCGCGATAATCAAGGCTTACAGACATCCGCTGCAATGCAGGCCGGCAATGATATTGTCATCGGCAATACGACAACCGGCTGGGCCAAGGTTATTTCTGACGGCAAAGTAATGGTCCTGGGCAATACTTTTACCTTACAAAGCACAGCTGGCAATAACTCGCGGCTAGAGGGTAATGCCAATCAGCATAGTGATTATGCCGATATTCGTATATTTGCCGGTAATTCTTATAGTTACCAGAATATTGCTGATCCTAATCCGGCCAGCGGGTATGTAAAATTAGCGGCTACTGACGCCAATGCTATTACTATTACGAATTCCGTTATCGGCACCAGCCCAAATTATTCGTTAACTTCACCTGCCCACGCCGGCGACATCATACTGGCTGGCGGAAAAGTTAATGTGGATTTTCAAAATGATGGCTATGGGCAGATTATTGCCGCCGGCGGTAAAACCCTGGTAGCTGCCGGTAATCAGATTGCTTATCAAAAGAATGTTAACAGTAACGGCGAAAGCGATATCCACAATGTTTCAATAACGGCTACTCCCAATAACTCCATCAACTTAACCCAAGGCAGTACCATCGGTAATAATTTTTCCAATAACAACTACAGTTCTCCTGATAATCATACCGAGTCCTGGGGTGGTAAAGGCAGCAATCAGGCTTTATATGTAGCAGGCGGTAATATTAGCTTAGGGGCTTCAGCTCAGTTAATGTCAGCAAATGAAACTTATGTTATTGCCGGCAGTCAAATGAGCGAAACTGATATTTCCAACTCGTCCAGTATTATTAAGGATTTTACTCAGTTAGGTAATAATGTCACACTTAACGCAAATACATCGACCCAAAACCGGAAAAATATTGCCGGCGGCGATGTGGTGGTCATGGGCAGCAAAATTATCGCGCAAGTTCCGGCAGATTCTACCGGTACCCCGCTAGTGCCGGCGAATCCGACCAGTATTGTCTCCAATACCGGATACTTACAGCTCCTGGCCGGCAATGCCATTGATAATACCAAAACCGATGTAAACGGTGGCGCAACAAGTATCACAAATGTTACCGCCGACAGCAGTAATGTTATATCACTGACTAATACCCAGGTAGTTGCCAATGTGAATGGTCAAACGCTGCCCGGTACGGTTGTAGGCCTCTTAGGCGGCAGTGTTACGCTGAATACTGTTACCGGTACAACTACCAATAATGGCACCGGTATTCAGGCCACTAACGGGGATATGGGCATTCTGGGCGGCAACCAATCCAGCGTAAGTCTTGCAAAAGATCCGCTATATGGCTGGGGAATTACCCAGGGGAAATTCCTGGCCGCTCCTGGCAATAATGTAACTCTAAATAGCGGTACGCAGGTAGGAATGGGTAACACCAAGAATCTTGGCATATTCGCCAACTCCGTAACGGTTTCTGATACCGCTCAGGTTAGCAGCAACAGCGGGCTTGTACTTGGCGCCGGACGCAGCGGCTCCATTGTGCCGGGTTCAAGCACCAGCAATACAAATCTGACAATGAATATTGCAACAGTAGGTGACAATCCAACAGCTGCTGACGGTGCTGTTAACATCAGCGGTTCAGTCCAGTCCGGTGGTGCCAGTCAGAACGCCGTTTACCTGCTTGGAAAAACAATTACTCTGACTGGTCCGGCCAATGTGTCGGCAGGCAGCGGGCGCATATTCGCTACCGCAGCCGCCAACGATACTGTGGAATATGCCAACAGTGGCGGCACTAACAATGGCAATGGTATCGCCTCCCAGACCTATACGGGCAGTCCGGATAATGTAATTTCTGTGGGGACAGGTGCAACCGTCAGCGGCAACGGTATTGACACTTTAAGTAATTCCATTACCAATAATGGCAGTCTGACGGGTAGTAGAATTGAAATAATGGCCTTAAAGAATCGCACAATTACTACTGATGAAAATCAAGTCATGTTCGCTGATGCCAATAACATCGCCACAAACAATGGCACCATAAATGTTCAATCCGGCGGAACTCTGACGATAGGGGCAGTGAGGGTCACGAATAACGGCACAATAAACGGTACTGGCGCCAACACAGATATAGTAGCCCTTGATAGTATAAATGGTGCTGCGCCGGTTAGCGGCAACACTGTAACCGTTGCCGGCAATAGTTACACCACGCCGACTACCGTGACCTTGGCCTCAGGAACAAAGGTGGTCATAGATCCGGTTCTGAAACCATTTAATAAGGTAGATTATAACAGGACAACGGATACCATCACCTTTGGCTCAATTAGTCCGACAGATGCAACGAATTTGACGCAGAATGTACTTACCAGTGTCACTGATACCACTCAGGCCGCTGGACAAGTCGCCAACCTGGTGCAAAACACTCTTACCGGTGGTAACACTAATGCTACTGGAGTTATTACAAACGCCTTAAATACGGTGGTAACAAGTAACCGGACTGACGTGGCAAACATTCTCCAGGGAAGCGTGGCCACATTGATGAACAGTGCCAGCGACACGACTCAGGCTAGTGCCGTTGTAACTAATGTTTTAAGTTCGGCTATGACATCCAATAATGCGCAAGCAGCTATCAATGGGGTGGCAAACGGTGTTCTCAATTCGAATGCTGATGTGTCTGCTAAAGGTAAAGTTCTCCTTACAATAGTCCAAACGGTTCAGGGAGATTCTTACAGACAGGCTGTAGATACAGCAAGTACTACGGCAAAACCTAAATTGCCACCGGTTCCTACACCTGCAGCTCCTACGCCGGCAGCGCCAGCGTCCCCGGCAGCGCCAACAGCACCGGCAACGTCGGCGACTCCGGTAGTGTCTACAACTCCGGTCGCCGCAAATCCGGCAGCACCCGCTCCGACAGCGTCGGCGGCTCCGGCACCGGCAAATACGCCAGCTCCGGCTCCGACAGCATCTGCTCCGGCTCAGGCAAATCCGGCAGCTCCGGCCGCAACAGCGCCGGTGGCTTCGGCACCGGAAGCTTCGGCAGCGCAAGCACCAACAGCTCAACAATAGTTTATAGCAAGCAAATTGAGGAAGCCGTCTAAAGCTAATTGCTTTAGACGGCTTCTTTTTTCTGGCATAATCATGCGAAGCTATATTCCCTGGATTTCCATCTAGAACCACTTTTGTGATTAAATTGATTGATGAAACATTGTAATCAGGAGATAACTGTTGTGCAAAAGCGTTACCTGTCCTAATTAAGCAAAAATTTCTGCTGTGAGAAAGGCGATAATTTCTCATTTGACATGAAGTCCTAAACTATAGGTTACTGTACTAAAACGCACAGCTTTGGTAACAAATAGGTACAGGATTTGGAAATTTACGGAAATAATACGCGAATTTTGGTGGGATTGAGATTTGGCATGCTTTGTGCATATATAGTGAAGTGTAATAAAGTCTTTAAAACGGTTTCAAAAAGTTGTTAAGGGGGGATGAGAATGCTTGATTATAACATAATTTACCAAAATAATTCAATACCATTAACAACTTGCCGGTAAAGGGCTATGCCATAATGGCGCAAGATAATGAAGAGGGGGATGGGTATGAACGGGATAGGAGATTTAATGGAGAACTTTGTTTTTCTATATCCTTTTATGATGAGTATACTTTGGATAATGGGAGCACTGTATTTCTACTTCCGGCATGAAGCCGGAAAAAGCCGCAAGCCGCCGGAATTGGCCGAATATCCTATGGTATCGGTAATTATTCCTGCCCGCAATGAGCAGGATGCAATTCGCAGCACTGTCAATAGCGCTTTGGCATCAAATTATCCAAATTTTGAAGTAATTATTGTTGACGATGGCAGCACCGACGAAACGCCGCAAATTCTCAAGGAACTGGCGGCCATTCATGCGAAGGTCAGGGTGATAATACTGGAAAAAAATATGGGTAAACCTTATGCATTGCAGTGCGGCACAATGGCTAGTAATGGCGAGATCTTGCTAACTATTGACGGGGACGCATCCCTCGATGCCGATGCTATGCACTGGATGGTCAGCCATTTTGTCAGCAGTCCCCGTGTCGGCGCCGTTACAGGTAATCCCCGGGTGCGGAACCGGACGTCGCTGCTGGCGAAAATCCAGGTTGGTGAATATTCGACGATTATTGGCATGATCAAACGGACCCAGCGAATTTTAGGCAAGGTACTTACAGTATCAGGCGTTATTGTTGCCTTCCGCAAAAGAGCGCTGTTCGATGTTGGACTGTGGGACAACGATATGATCACTGATGATATAAATGTTACCTGGAAATTGGAAAAGAAGTTTTGGGATATCCGCTATGAGCCTAATGCCCTGTGCTGGATACTAGTGCCGGAGACGCTGCGCGGTCTTTGGATGCAGCGGGTCAGATGGGCTCAGGGTGGTGTCGAAGTCATCATGCGGCATAAGAATATTTGGACAAGCTGGAAGCAGCGCCGCCTGTGGCCGGTTTATATTGAATACGTGTTATCGGTATTATGGTCCTACACCTATGTAATATTTGGTCTTCTCCTGCTACTGGCTAGTTTGGTTTTCCCCATTGTTCCGTTGATCAAGGCTTACCCACCGGAATGGAAAGGGTCAATATTGGCAGCTGTCTTTTTACTGCAGGCTTTCATCGGGTTATTAATTGACAGCCGCTACGAGAAAAAAATAGTATGGTACCATTTCTGGGTGGTTTGGTACCCGTTCATGTACTGGATATTCTCTGCGCTGGCAGCTGTTTGGGCTACTCCGAAGGCAATATTTCGCAAGGTGGGACAACCTGCGGTTTGGAAAAGCCCGGACAGAGGGCTTTTCAGCAAAACAAGCAATAGTATGGGAAAAAATTAATACCCTAAACGGGTGATGGGAGGCTTGGATATTTATGGCCAGAATTGCTGCGTTTCTTATATTTGGGATAATGTTGGTTGCCGTTTATCTGTTGATTGAATTGGCATTTCCGCAATGGTTTGACTGGACCTACCTGTATGACAATATAACTGTCCGGCTGAATTCGGAGTCGGCGTCTGCTGTAGCAGTTCTATCAGCTTATTTATTACTTGCTTTGTGGGTATTGATTGGCTTTGGCCGCTGGATGGCCGGACTGGCAATAGCAATTGTAACACCAATTCAGAATTTCTTCAGCAAAAAGGAAGAGGGGCCGGAGAATCAGACGCTTGACAATACGCTTATTATTGACAGTCCAAAACTAAAGAAACCAATTGTACGTTTTTTTGAGACAGTATTCTCAGCAGTTGTCTGGCTGTTTTTTGTTTATCTGTTTCAGACAATTGTAACGACAATTTTATGGATTTTAGGCATGGAAAGGATCTATGATTTTAATTTTTCCCAGACAGCTATCCAAGGGACCGTCGGCGCGTTAATATTGGCTGCTTACGCCGCTGTCATTTCTATTGCTGTATTGTTTTTATGGGCACGGTGGAATATCTGGCGTTTCGGTAAGTTGAACCGCCGCCAGCCGGCGCCGGTTGTCAGTGCCGATGAAGTCGCGATGTTTTTCTCGTTACCGGTAGCAACAGTACTCCAAATTCAGTCCACTAAGATTATGGCAATTATGCCGATAGCCGGAGGTGGCCTAGATTTCCAGGAGATTAAATCATAGCTTTAGATATACAATTGGAACTTTAATAACAGGGTGCTTAGAAAAATCTATTGGAAGCAATTATGACTCACCTCTCAGGATAACAAAAGTGTTAGGGGGATTGAAATGAGAAAAAGAAGAACAGCTTTATTGTGCCTTGCTTTTTCGGCGTTGCTTGCCGCAAATGCCAATTCAGCCGAATTGGCCCCGGCGTCGCCAAACAATACTGACGGACCAATGCCGTCAGGTGATAAAATGCCCGAGAGACAGACGGATGCATATAAGCAGTTTTCCCAACTGGTTCAACAACAAAAATACGATGAATCACTGGCTGTTTTGCATGATGTGTACAAACTGGATAATCTCAGTATGCTAAAGCAAATGATGATGCTCGCTAATCGTGAGCAGGCACGTGCTGTAATGGGAAATTTTTGTGCTAAATATCAGCCGGCGTCAGGAGAACGTGACAGTCTTCATGCTTATGCCGTAGAATTGTCCCACCGTCAGAATTTCTCCGAATCACTGCTGATATTGCATTGGCTGTACGAAAATGACACAACGGACAAGCCGGTGCTGTATGATTACATTGTCGTTTTGAACTGGTCCGGCAATAATAACGGAGCTGTTGAAATGTTCGAAAAAGAAAAGATCACTGATCCTCCCGCGTATCTGTTAAGAAGTGTCGGGGGCTCATATTACCAACAGAAGGATTATGCGAAGGCAGTCGATTATCTGGGCCAAGCAGCCGATAAAGGTGACCGCAAGGCAAAGATCTGGCAGGCTCAAGCCTATTATCGGCTGGGTAATGCGGCTTCCGGAAATGCCATTTATGATGCTATGCTGGCGCAAAAACCCGATGACATTGAAGTTCTCAGGAGCCGGGCGTCAATGAAGATGATGGCAGCGAATTATCCGGATGCGTTGGCAGACTTCCAGAAGGTCCTTGCCCTTTCGGCCGGAATGGACAATGCTGCCGAGATTAAGCGGTCTGTGGATTATGATATGGCTATCGCCTATATCCGTCTCGGAGAAGAGTCAAAGGCAATAACACTCTTAAAACCATATGTTGATAATGGTACTGCCGATGTTTTTATGCAATCTGATTACATACTGGCTTTAAGACTGTATCAGGACTATCCCACTGCCGTTGCCGAGGGGACAAAGTTGTGGCCCGACTGGGGCAAAGTGCCGGTATTTGGTCTGCAGGCTTACGCCGATTCCTATGTGCGTCTTGGGCAAGTGAAAAAAGCCATTCCGATTTATGAACATATCAGGCAGCGGGATCCAAATGCCAACGGCGCAAAACTGGGTCTGGCCTTCTCACAAATGATGACCGGACATATTGACGAAGGCCTTAAGGTTTATGATGAACTGTTCACAGTTGACCCTTCCCTGGCAAATGTTGCCCTCGACGATGCGTACTATTTCTTCGAACAAGGCAAATACGAAGCTGGTAAGAAACTGTATAACCTTGTAGTTACCCGTTTTCCCGATAACCCCGGTTACCGGCAGGAATTTGCCAATTCTCTTGCCGACAATGAAATGCCGCGTGACGCATATTATCAGTATAAGGAGTTGTCAAAGGTTAGTGGCGGTGAGGCTGCGGGATTGTCAGGCATGGTAGAGAATGCAGTCGAAGTAGGCGACTATCATAGTGCATCAAAGGCAGTATCAAAATTGCAGGAGCAATATTCCGGAAATATCCTTGCCGAGCAAGCGATGAAGTCGTATGAGGAACGCCGTAAGGGTGGTGCTGAAGCCAGTTTCAATTACTATCATGATTACAAGGGTGTTGAATATCAGAATTGGCAACTGAATGGCGACCAATCCCTGGGGAACAGCAGCTTTTCCGTTCTGGCCCAGGTTAATCGTGACAAACTGATCAACAAAGATACCGGTACAAGCACTACAATTAATTCTCAGGCTTTGGGAGTCGGACTCAAGAATATACGCAATGACTTCCAGGCTTGGTATTACAATTATCAAAATAACGGCACATTTAGCGGCTATAAATTTATTTCCAATTTCTATCCGACAGACCGTATCACTTTCGGTTTAGACGTTGGCCGGCGTCCGCTGGCATACTCACCGGAGTCGATGAATCCGTCTCTCGCCGGCTTTACGGACGGCCGGATTATGACCACCGATTATACTTTGCGAACAAGCATCAAGGATGGCACCAAGAACGTGTATGACTTTAGTTATACCCACAGTTTATACAGCGACGACAACCGGTCCAATAGTTATAATGCCAGCTGGATCAGGACACTGTTGTACAATGACCAGCGGGAGACATACCGTTTCTTGTTCTGGAACCACGATAATTGGAGTATTCAACGGCCGGAACTATATGAAAGTCCTACTGGTCGGGATACTTTCGGGGTAGGCTGGAATGAAAAATGGAAGTTTACCAAGCATTATTGGGAATTTACCGGCACTGTTGAATGGGGCCGGGATAATCCTGAAAGAACTGAGTTCCAGCCCAATATTCGTTTAGAGTATGGTTATAATTTTTCCCCGACCCGGTTGCTGGTACTGGCGGCGGAATATGGAATCCGGACTGATAGTACCAATAACAGCGGTTCTTTAAATCATTTCGGCTATACCCGTTATGAGGCAAATTACGAATTTAGTTGGTAAAATGGAGGTTTATTATGGGCCGTAGGATGATTATACTGTTAACATTAACGATACTATGCCTGTTAAATACTACACTTGCCTTCGCTGATACTGGAGTTACCATTCTCTGCTACCATGACGTTGGCAAAGTTACCAACGATTTTACGATTTCCAAGGACAACCTTGTTGCTCAGTTTAACTATCTGAAAGAGAATGGTTATCACCCAATATCGTTGCAACAGTACATCGATGCTAATACGCATAAAATTACGCTGCCGGAAAAGCCGGTGATGATCACTTTTGACGATGGGTACATCTCATTTTACAATGACGTGTATCCCTTGCTTAAACAGTATCAATATCCTGCGGTACTTGCAGTTGTAACATTCTGGGAGACGGCTCAGAAGCCGGCAGATGTCGGCCAACTGGTCAATTGGCAGCAAATGCGGGAGATGGAAAAATCGGGCCTTGTTGCCATTGCCTCCCACTCTCATAACTTGCACCATGGAATAACCGTCAATGGATTTGGCGATAGTGGTGAAGCCGGTTCAGCGTTAATTTACCGTGATGGAAAGTATGAATCGCTGGACAGCTATAAGACCAGAATCGCCGCAGATATGGATGAGAATCAGAAAACCTTTGAAAGGGAACTGGGACACCGGGTCGACGCAATTGTCTGGCCTTACGGGGAATATACCCTGTATGGCTTGGAGGCTGCGCAAAGTCAGGGGTTTAAAGTTGGTCTGGGGCTGGGTGGGCGCTATAATGCTACCGGAAATCAAAAAAGCCTGCTTGAAGCCCGACGCGGCTTGGTTTACAAGAATCCCGGCCTGCAACAGTTTGCCCAGTTCCTCCAAAAAGGAGGTTATGACGACCCGCCAATGCGAGCTGCCTGGGTTAACATCGATCAAATCTATGACCCGTTGAATCCGCGTCAGACCGATGCCAATGTGCGCTCTCTCATCGACCGTTATCAACGTTTAGGCATCAACACCATATTTCTGCAAGCCTACAGTGACCCGAAAGGCGACGGAAATATTGATTCCGTATACTTTTATACCAATGCAGCGCCTGTAAAAGCACCGATTTTTGATCATATTGCCAGAAAGTTCAGGGCGGAGGGAATTTATGTATACGCCTGGATGCCTACTCTGGCGGCGCAGTGGCTGCTCAATGACGGCAGTAATGAAGTGATTGCGGCAGAGGTTGGCAGTAAGGGATCTTACAGGCGGGCTACCCCATTTAGCGCTGAAGTCAGAAAATCGCTGCATGATCTTTTAAGCGATCTGTCGATGTACTCTTTCTTGGATGGGGTAGTTTTCCAGGATGATATTTTTCTGAACAACAGCGAAGACTTCTCACCAGCTGCCAAACGGGTGTTCAGTCAAAATTTTGGACAACCTCTTACGGCTGAGGTTCTAAAAAATCCTCAGCTCCAAACGGAATGGACGAAGCTGAAAGTCAATACACTGACCGATCTTACTGTAGAACTCATGGGTGTGGTACGCCAGTTTAAACCCTACGCGAAATTCGCCCGGACAATCTATCCCGACGCTGTCATGGAAAACGGTGTCCAGGAACGCTACTCCCAGAGCTACTCTCAGTTTTTATCGACATATGACTATACCCTTGTTGTACCAAGTTCACCCCGTGAGAAACAGAACCTTCAGTCCGTCCAGTGGATGTCTGACTTTGCCGCCGCAGCGATGAAACAACCCGGCGCAGCGGATAAGCTGATATTTGAAGTTCCTACCTACAATTGGGAGAAGAAACGCTGGCTGCTTGATAATGAACTGAAAGACTACATCAAGGCAATACGTTTAAAAGGAGCGATATTGCTCGGGTTTTACCCTGACGCTGTATTCAATGAGAAAAGCGGTGTGCTGACATTAACCCCTTAATCTGGAAGGAGTAGTGTCATATGGAACAATTAGACTCAGTGCTTGTCGGCGGGATAAATGATACGACGAAGAAGATGAAGTTACGGCTCATCTATATTTTGTCATTGTTGCTTATATCGTGGTTGCTTAATCCTGCGATTGTTTCCGGTGAACAAAAGGTTATTGTCCTTACCTATCATGATGTGGGCAAGGTGTCCGGTCAGTGGACGATAACCAGAGAAAATCTGGCAGCTCAGTTCGAGTATTTAAAACAAAACGGTTACCATCCGATATCACTGAAACAATATATAGAATCAAATACAAAGCAGGCCTCATTGCCTGATAAGCCGGTTTTGATCAGTTTTGACGACGGGTACATTTCTTTTTATAACGATGTATTCCCATTGCTTAAGCAATATCAATTTCCGGCGATGCTGGCGATTGTAACCTCATGGGAGACCGCTGCCAAGCCACCCGATACCGGCCAACTGGTTAACTGGCAGCAATTGCGGGAAATGGAAGCTTCGGGGCTTGTGACTATCGCATCACATTCCCATGATTTGCATCACTATATAGCAGCTAACCCCAATGACCGTGGTCCGGCACCTGCTACCTTGCTATTTGCTAATGGCCGTTATGAGACTACAGAAGAATATCAGAAGCGAATTGCCGCCGATATGGACATGACGCAGAAAATATTTGAAAAAGAACTGGGGCATCAGGTTATTGCCTATGTATGGCCATATGGTGCTTATACGCAAACTGCTGTGGCTATTGGGAAATCTTTCGGCTTTCAAGTGTTCTTTACTCTGCTGGATGGGTTTGACTTGCGCGGGGTTGACCCTTTGGAACGGGTCAGGCGTACTGTTGTTGACGGTCGCGTTAATCAGGCTGAGTATGCAAGGCTCCTGGCCACTGCCGATGTTGATGTCAGACCTTTGCGGATAGGTCAGCTTGACCTTGATTTTCTGTATGATACCGACCGCAAGCAATTTGAAGCGAACATTGACGCAGCGATCGATTATTTAACCCGCTCACGCGTGAATACCGTTTTTTTAGAGGCTCATGCCGATGACAGTGGTACGGGAAATATCGACAGCGTGTATTTTTACACCCGTTCTGCGCCAATGAAGGCAGACGTGTTTGGCTATTTAGTACAGCGCCTTCATCAAGCCGATTTTCGGGTTTATGCCTGGCTGTCTACTTTGTCCGGCCAATGGCTGCTTAAGAATCATCCGGAAGACGAAGTGCTGGCGATGGCACCGGATAAAAAGGGGTGGTATAGACGGGCCACTCCTTTTAGTCCTCGCGTGCGGGAAGCATTAAAGAGTCTTGTGGGTGATTTAGCAGCCTATAGCGCTATTGACGGAGTAATATTCAATGATGATCTTTACTTCAATGATTTTGAAGATTTGTCGCCTGCGGCTAAAGCAGTGTTCAAGGACAGGTTTGGCCGGGATTTAACAGCGGAGGCATTAAAAGATCCGGAAATAATGCGGGCATGGACTGACATTAAAACAAAGGCTCTTAATGAACTTACGTTGGAAATGATTGCCCAGCTAAGGAAATACCGGCCTGATGCGGCATCCGCCCGCAATATCTACGCCCCGGTAATATTGGAAGACGATGCGAAAGAGTGGTTTGCAGAGGACTATCATGACTACTTAAAGCTCTATGATTATACGGTGGTCATGGCCTATCCGCGGATGGAGAAGGTAAAAAATCCGGAGGTTTGGCTAAAAACATTAGTTAGAACTGCGCTTGCCGATCCTGTGGCCGCCGATAAAGTTATCTTTAAACTGCAAGCTTTTGACTGGTCTACCGGGAAATGGCTGCACCAAAAAGAATTAAGCGGGTACCTTAGAGCTTTGAAAAGCAGTGGTGCCGTCCATATTGCCTATTATCCGGTAAATGCATTAGAAGGTATGGAGGATACGCTGCCATTTTAAATGATAAGACTATAGACAACTAAAAAGCCAAGGAAGTTTAAGCAGCTTGGCTAATGAGAAAAGGGTAAGTTAGATAGTGCATTGGTATCTTTAACTGCAGAGCGTTCCGGTCATATTTTCATTCAGTCCCGCTATGATAAAAATATATTCGATAAATCCTGAATAATTTTCTTACTAAGCTGGGCAGACTTTTGCAAAAAACTTCGAAGCGAGGAGGGACGCACTTTGATGCAGGAGCAGAATTGTCGAGTTGATTCGAAAATAGACCAAATTTTTTACCGCGTCCGGATTTTATATATGGAAGACGACAGCGGTCTTGGCCTTTTGTTACAAAAAAGGCTGGAGCGCATGGCCTGTTTAGTGGATGTTGCGGGGGACGGTAAAGAAGGTCTAAATATGTTCGAAAAGGGTACATATGATGTTGTAATCACCGATTACAACATGCCGACGGTTAATGGGCTGGAGGTCCTTAGAAAATTAAAGGATTCAGTGCCGGTTATTATTCTTACCGGACAAGGTGACGAAAAGGTTGCGGTTGAGGCTATGAAGCTTGGGGCAGCCGATTACCTGGCCAAAGATGTTGACGGGGAGTATATTGAAGTGCTGCCGTCAATTATTGACCGGGTATTAGAGAGACAGCAGCTTATCAATGAGAGACGGCAAGCGCTGGCTGAACTACAGGCAAGCGAGGCGCGTTACCAGGCAGTTGTTGAAGATCAGACGGAGGTGATTTGCCGGTTTGTACCTGGTGGCCAGTTGACTTTTGCCAATATGGCTTTTTGCCGTTATTGCGGGATACGGCAATCAGACATTGTTTTTCAAAATCTTGCTTCATTGTTGTCGAAAAAAACATACCAGAACATGAGGCCGATTTTTCAAGCAATGACACCCAAAAATCCCATAGCGATGGGTACCGACAGTATTATAATGGCTGATGGCAAGGTTCACTGGCTGCAATGGAGCAGCCGGGCTATATTCGATGAGAAAAACAAGACCAAGGAATTTCAACTGGTGGGCCGTGATATTACCGAACTCAAGCGGATTGAGGAAGCTTTACGGGCAAGTGAAGAAAAAAATAATGCCTTGCTTAACGCGATCCCTGATCCAATGCTGCGTATCAGCCGTCAGGGTACTTGCGTAGATCTCCGCACCAGACCGGACCAAGTGGTAAATTTATCACCTGATTGTATTGGCAAAAATATTACTGAATTTTTCCCTTCAGATGTCGCGACATTGCTGCAAAGTCATATCGATACATTATTCCTGGAAAAAACCAGCCAGGTTTTTCAATTTCAGCTTCGACAGGGTAATAACATCAGCCAGCAGGAGGTAAGACTTGTCTTTGCCGGAGGGAATGAAGTGCTGGCGATTATGCGTGATGTTACCGAGCGGACGGAAATTGAACAACAATTGCAGTATCTTAGTATCCATGACAATCTCACAGGGTTATATAACCGGGCGTACTTTGCGGAAGAAATGCAGCGTCTGGAGAGTGGCAGGGATACGGCTGTTGGTATCGTGGTTTGCGATATTGACGGACTAAAAATTGTGAATGATAACTTGGGACATAGCAGGGGCGACGAATTGCTCAGGGCTGCAAGCAGAGTCATTCTGCAGGCCTTCCGCGGCAGTGACGCTGTAGCTCGTATCGGCGGTGACGAATTTGCCATTTTACTGCCCAATGCCACTCGGGAGGCACTGGAACAAGCTTGCAACCGTTTGCGAATGCTTGTTGAGCAATACAACAAGTCCAAGCCGGAATTATTACTTAGTATTTCCGTCGGGGCGGCAATGCGCAGTGGAGAAGTTTTCGATTTAGCGGAAGTTTTTCAGCATGCCGACGAAGCCATGTATACCGACAAATTGCAAAGAAGCAAGAATGTGCGCAACGCAATTGCGCAAAATCTACGGGAGTTTCTGGAACGGAAAGAAGTCTGCAATAAGGAACATTCTGAACGTGTTAAGGCAATTGTTTGCAATTTTGGCAAGGCACTTGGTTTTGCCGCGGACAGTTTTACGGATTTGGATCTTTTTGCGGGATATCACGATATTGGCAAGGTGGCTTTGCCTGAAAGGATTCTAAGGAGCAGGCAAGGCATTAGTTTAGAAGAGTATACTGTTATTAAACGCCATTGCGAAGTCGGGCACAGGATTGCTCAGTCAACGCCTATGCTGGTCTCGGTTGCCGACTGGATATTGAAACACCACGAATGGTGGAACGGCTCAGGCTATCCGCTTGGTATATCAGGTTCAGAAATTCCGCTGGAATGCCGGATGCTGGCAATTGTCGATGCTTTTGACAGTATGACCCGCGGTAGGTACTCAACAGCCAAATCCCTTGAAGAAGCGTTGGCCGAATTAAGGTCGTGCGCCGGTACTCAGTTTGATCCGGAACTTGTTGAAATATTTGCTCACATGGTTGCGAAGGGTGAAGAAATCGGAGAATTTGCATCATGATCTATTTAAAAGGTTAATAGGTAGACAATATGTTAAAAATCAATAAGTCGCTGTTTTAGCGACTTATTGATTTTTCCTGAAGGATTTTGCAGCTCGAAACGGAATATTTGTGTATAAGAAAATCAGGCCCTTTCCTATGATGAAATATTGATCCTGAGTGTGCTTAGGAGACGAAATTACTCCCTTTAAGCAATGGGAGTTTGATACATTATCTATGGTATTTTATAACTGAAGCAATTTTAGCGGGAGAGAATAACTTATGAAAAGAGTGCCGATGTATATGCCGGTTGTCAGGGCAGCGCAATACTTAGCCAACATCCAAATAGAACAAGATTTTAACAGCGAATTATGTAATGCCATTTTCAGCTTTTTTGATGTGGACTTTGTTGCTGTGGCCACAAAAGACAGTTCAGGTGAAATAGTACTTAACCATCGTTTGCAACAAAATATTCCCGGCGACATTGATTTTGATCAGAAAATGATTTTTGATAATGTATTAGATGTTCTGGATACCGGTTTGGTTAAGGAAGAAGAAATGCCGGATCCGGCGAACATGATCCTGTATTTCATCCCTGTTGAGGTTGAAAAGCAACCAGCGGCGGCATTGATCATCGGTCACAAAGAAATCAATCTAACAGCAAGCAAAAGTCTCCTGAATGAATACTTGGCTGTAGCCCGGTTGGCCGGGACTATTAAAACGCGGATCATTTATGAATATGAAAATACACAAAGAAAAAGTGATGAGAAATTCCGGGTGCTCTTTGACAGTTCAGATGATCCTATCCTGCTTCTGAACGAGTCAGGCCAGATTATTGAATGCAATGAAGCTACAATGCAAATGCTGGGGGAGGGGTCGAAGGATAATATTTGTTTAAGACGTTTTTCCCACTTCGCGCCAAAATGCCAGTCCGACGGCCTGGCATCTGCAGTTAAAGAAGAGCAGCTTCTTCAGCAAGTTGAGAAGACCGGCATCATACAGTTTGAATGGGTGGTATTGTGTCCTGAAGGCACTAAACGGATTGTTGATGTCAAATTAAGTATCGTTCTGCTGGATGGCTGCAGGATTAAACTTGTTCATATGCGGGATATTACTGAGCGTAAACGGTTTGAAGAACAACTGAAATATTTAAATATCGAGTTGGAAAAGAAAATGTGGGAGCTCCAGGATATCAATGCGACACTGGAGGAGGAAATCGCCGAACGGCAAGTTCTTCAAGATAAATATCGGGATGCTCTGGAAGAGCTAAGCGGAATATTTGAAAATACTGCTGACGCTATTTGCAAGTTAGACGTTGATGGACGCTTGATTCAGGCAAATAAAGGATATGAGCAAGTTTTTGGCGGATCAATTGCTGAAGCATTAGGCAAACGGGTACCCACCCCCCCGGATACGATGCACCATATCAAGTATTTACTTGAGACCGTGTCTTCCGGCGGCATCATCAAGGATTTTGAAACAACAAAATTACGCAAGGACGGGAGCCGGGTCGAAATCAGTGTCTCTATGTCCCCAATATTTGGTGCTAACGGTAAGGTTAAAGCAATGACTACCATTGCGCGCGACATTACCGAAAAAAAGGAATTAAGAGAAACGGCCGAAAGAGAGCGTAAACATCATGAAGAACAATTAAAACACTACGCTGCTGAACTGACGGAAACAAACAAGGAGCTTAAATCATTTGCCAACATTGTAGCCCATGACTTTCGCGCACCTATGGTCAATTTGAAGGGCTTTTCTCAGGAACTTGGTGATTCTTTGGATGACCTGAAAAAAATTGTCCATGAGGAGATGGTGCATCTTCCGGAAGAAATCCGGAAAAAGTTGGACGAATTGCTTGATAGGGATGTGCCGGAAGCATTGCGGTTCATTCACTCCTCGGTGGACAGGCTTGACCGGATGGTTGCCGCTCTCTTAAGATTAGCCCGTTTAGGCAGACGTGAGATGATATACAAAGAGGTTGATATGAGCCAGCTCATTAAATCTATCTCCCAGTCCTTCTATCATCAGATCGAAGAGAAGAATATCAGGATAGAGATTGGGCCGATGCCGCGAATCGAAACCGACTTGCTGGCGATGGAACAGATTATCAGCAATTTGCTGGATAATGCTATAAAGTACCTGGAGCCGGGCCGGCCGGGCGAGATTTGCATAGGCTGCACCGACGATATCGATGAGTATATTTTTAGTATTCGGGACAATGGCCGTGGTATTGCTGCCGGCGACCAAGAAAAGATCTTTGAAATTTTTCGGCGCATTGGCACACAGGACGTGCCGGGAGAAGGTATGGGTTTAGCCTATGTAAAAACTTTGATTCGCCAATTGGACGGCCAAGTCTGGTGTGAATCTGAACCAGGCATTGGGACAAAAATGAACTTTACTGTGCCTAAACATCCATTTAGAGATTAAATCAGGTAACCTGGGTTAAATCAGTCTTACAATAATCCTATGGAAAACATCCACAACTAAATCGAAAGCAGTCGATGCTTCCCGAATTGCATGGTATACTTCAGTCAGTTTCAGCGCTTCCATGGCATCATTCCCTTTGAAAATTGCTGCCAATGACTCCCTGTAGGCGTTTTGGGTTGCTGTATACGATTTACGCATGGCATCAATCACCGCACCAGCTTTCTGTGGTTCTCCTGCCAATAATGCGGTTCCTTTTGCTAATTCGGCAGTACCGGCTGCTAAGTTTGCGGCCATATCGATTATTGCTCCATCAACAGCAACGGAGTAGGCTTGTACAGATA
>JAEYSJ010000178.1 GCA_023434855.1 Bacillota bacterium
AAGATATTTCTCAATAGCCGCTATCTTTTCTGTTCCCGATATTTTTGCTTTGTGTGACATAAAAAAGCTCCTCCTTGTGATAGGCAGTTTTATTATTTCTACTGTCTACCACAAGGGGAGCATATCAAAATTCGCGGGTTTTTTGTTAATATCAGAAAGTGTAATTTTTGGCGTAGTCGATTTGGTGCTAATATTTTTTGAACCACAGAGGGCACAGAGTGGAAGGTTGCGATTCCATCGCGCAAGGATAAGGTGAGTCTAAGCCTTAATTGTAATGGTAGAGCCTGAGTCTGCCATCATTTCTTTATCTAATATTTCCTTAAATGATGTTAACGGTTTCTTTTTCTGCGAATAGCTGTTTTGATTAGACTCTTTATTTAAATCTGGTTTATAAATATAGGACACTGGAGTAACCTTCATAATAAATCAACCTTTTCCAACTTTTTGTTGTTCATTTATTCGGGTAAGAAGGAATAAGCTCCTCCTGATAAATTCCAATATTTTACAACAAAATACGCCACCAGATGCTTTATTACTACAAAATACGCAGCAATATTTGTATATGGTTGTATGGTAATGACGGAAAAAGGTTGAATTTGCTTACGTAAAAGTTGAACTTTTTTAAAAAAGTAGTACGAGGACACAAAAAAAGCGTCCCGAAGGACGCTTAGTTAAGGTGTTCAACAATATCATATCTGTCAATTTCTTTTAATTTTTTCTTTGCCTCTTCCAGTGTTTTACCAAGGGGTGTTTTTTGCATAGTGTTTAGATCAATCAGGATATATTCCCCATTAGAATCTGCTATTTGTTCACTCATATCCCGGCTTACCCAGATGATTCCGGCGGTAGCCATAACATAATCCCTCCCTACTGGTTTTTTATAAACTTCGGCAAAAAGGCAATAATTCCCTCTAGGGGAATTCGGCTATATTATACGTTGCTTATCCTAAAATCAGAAAGAAGACAGCCTGTGCTAGAGTTTTTTTGAACCGCGGAGTACACGGAGTACACGGAGGACACGGAGGACACGGAGTGGAACGGCGCGAATATACATTCGCACTATGAAATCAAGAGATTATACGGCAATGACTTTGACTAATAGTAATACATTGAGTTAAAAGATATAGAATGGATAAAGGGTATTAATAAAACCACTCCGTGTCCTCCGCGTACTCCGCGGTTATAACGTTTTTATGTTTTTAAGAACACTAAGCATTTTTCTTATGATAGCGAAACAGGTAAATGTAATCCATTTTTTGGCGTGTATTAGTTCTTATGTTTTCGTCCATAATACTAGTGCAAGGGTTCGTAATGGTTGAGCCAAGATTGGTGTCGGATCTAGCAGGGTTCGGCATTAGTCGGCCAAAGATTGGCGTCGGATCGGAAGGTTCGGCGTTAGTCGGCGGGAAGATTGTCATATGTCTTGTAAGGCTGTACGGCAGCCCAACTGTTGTCGTGTGGTCAAAAGGGATGTACGGCAGTCGAGCTAAGACTGCTGGGGGTGCCGGAGAGTCACCCCGGGGGACACTATGATGGGTCTATTGCAGTCGGGAGATTGCAGTAGGTTCGGCAGGTATTCTCAGTAGTCGAGCAAAGGTCAGTATCGGTCGTGTAATGCTTGTGGGTAGTCGAAAGATTGCGTATAGGTATGTAATAATCGGTATTGGCTGTAGCGTAAATCATTGCGGGCTCTTGTCGCCATATAAACCCTAACTCTGACATCATTAATCTGATGGCAGAGTTTTTAGTAGTTTACGAAATATCTACGAAAGCAACCTCTTGACATACGGAGATACATTTGTTATGCTGTTAAAAACAAAATGTGTAATGACGATGAGCGAAATAGTAAATAGGGATACGGGGTTTACAGAGAGCCAGGGCAGGTGTGAGCTGGCAACCTTTTTTCTATTGAAGATCCTTCGCGAGTTGCAGGCTGAACCAGTTAGTAAGCTATGCCGGTCCTCTTAGGAGGGAACAGCACCCGTTATCGTGCTGGGGTATCGAGAAGATTGTTCTCCGTACCTGTTGAGTGATTGCGGCTTTATTGTCGTGATAATTAGGGTGGTACTGCGGATTAACCTCCGTCCCTTAGATGGGATGGGGGTTTTCTTATTTTCTAATTCTTATGGGAGGTGTGGAGAGTGATGAATCCAGAATTTTGTGTGCGGAGGGGACAAAATGGATAATAAAGTTTTCATTTTTGACAGCACCCTCAGAGATGGAGCGCAGGCTCAGGGAATATCCTTTAGCGTCACTGACAAATTAAAAATCGCCGCAAAGCTGGATGAGCTTGGAATAAGCTATATTGAAGCAGGGAATCCGGGATCAAATCAGAAAGATCTGGAGTTTTTCGCCAGGGCACGCAATGAGTTAAAACTAACATCAGCGAAGCTGTGCGCTTTTGGCAGTACGAGAAAACCGGGTATCCGGGTCCAGGATGACGATAACCTGAAAGCGCTCATCACATCCGGTGTTAATGTCCTGGCGATTTTCGGCAAGACGTGGGATTTTCATGTGCGTGAGATTATAAAGACAGGTCTGGAAGAAAATCTCCTGATGATAAAAGATAGTATTGCGTATTTAAAATCTCTGGGCAAAGAAGTTATTTTTGATGCTGAACATTTTTTTGACGGTTATAAGGCTAACCCTGATTATGCTATGACAGTACTAAGTACTGCTCAAGATGCCGGAGCCGACTGGTTGGTCCTGTGTGACACCAACGGCGGTATGCTTCCTCTGGAAACATACCAAATTGTATCTGAGCTTGTACAAAATGGCTTTAATCATTTAGGCATACACTGCCACAATGATTCCGGAACGGCGGTGGCTAATTCCGTAGTTGCCGTGCAGGCAGGAATCAGGCAGGTACAAGGTACCTTTACCGGTTTTGGGGAACGCTGCGGCAATGCCAATTTAAGTACAATTATTGCTGACTTGGATTTAAAGCTGGGCTATCAGTCCATTTGCAGCGCAAAAATGAGTAATTTATATTCAACATACAGGTACATCAGCGAGGTAAGCAATATTTTCCCTAATGAGCGAGAGCCGTATGTAGGCAATTGCGCCTTTGCCCACAAAGGGGGCATGCATATTGACGGCATTCGGAAGAATACCATCTCTTTTGAGCATGTTTCCCCCGATACTGTCGGCAACGAACGCCGGATATTAGCATCAGAAGTGTCAGGCCGAAGCACCATTCAAATGATCATTAACAAAATAGATCCAACTATCGGCAGGAATGCTCCGCAAACCCGGAAGATTCTTGACCACATCAAAGAAAAGGAGTTTTATGGCTACCAATATGAAGGTGCTGAACACAGTCTGGAGCTGCTGGTAAGAAAAGATCTGGGGAAATTCAGACATTCGTTTGAAATTGTGGACTACAAGGTAATCAGCGAACGGCTGAGTGTTGCCGCCGGCAGCCAGTCAAAAAACAGTATTATGGCATTTGTCCGGATTACCGTCGATGGTGTAATGGAGGAAGTCGGAGTAACAGATGAAATTGGTCCGGTCAACGCCCTGGATAAAGCACTGAGAAAAGCGCTTCACAAATTCTATACACCTATCTCGCAAATGCATTTGTCTGATTACAAGGTAAGAGTTATCGACGGGGAGACTGCCACCAAAGCCAAAGTAAGAGTTTTGATTGAATCGACAGACGGCTTATCTACCTGGACAACGGTAGGACTTTCGGAAAATATAATCGAAGCCAGCCTGCAAGCCTTGGTCGATTCTTATGAATACTGTTTATTGATAAATAATTGCGCCTGTCGCAGTTAAACAAACCAGGGAGGGAAATGTTATGACAAAGTTAAAACCAATGACAATGACTCAAAAAATACTTGCCGCCGCCGCCGGACTTCCTTTTGTTGAGCCAGGCCAGTTGATTAGCGCCAAACTTGATTTGGTGCTTGGCAATGACGTTACAACACCTGTAGCGGTTAAAGCTTTTAATGAGACTAGATGCTCCCAAGTGTTTGACCATGAGAAAATCGCTATTGTTCCCGATCATTTTACGCCGAATAAAGATATAAAATCGGCCGAGCATTGTAAACTGATCCGTGAGTTTGCCCATAAGATGGATATTACCAACTATTTCGAAATAGGCGAAATGGGAATTGAGCATGTATTGATTCCGGAAAAGGGTCTTGCCAAACCGGGCGATGTTATTATCGGAGCTGATTCTCACACTTGTACTTACGGTGCTCTTGGTGCATTTTCCACCGGTGTAGGCAGTACAGATATGGCAGTCGGGATGGCAGCAGGACATGCCTGGTTCAAAGTGCCGGCGGCCATTCAGTTTGTACTCAAAGGCAAGCCGGCAAAATGGGTGAGTGGCAAGGATGTCATCCTCCATATAATTGGCCAGATTGGCGTTGACGGCGCCCTCTATCAGTCGATGGAATTTGCCGGTGACGGGCTGCAATACCTTGCCATGGATGACAGGTTTACAATTGCCAATATGGCGATTGAAGCAGGTGCCAAAAACGGCATATTTCCGGTTGATGACCAAACAATTGCATATATTAAAGGACGTACCGGCAAAGAATTCAAAGTATTTGCCGCTGACGATGATGCTTCTTACAACAGGGTGATTGAAATAGATCTAAGTACCCTGAGACCGACAGTAGCTTTTCCCCATTTGCCTGAGAATACAAGGACAATTGATCAGGTAGGTGACGTGGCCATTGATCAGGTGGTTATCGGTTCCTGTACTAACGGCAGAATGAATGATCTGCGGATAGCTGCCTCAATTTTAAAAGGCAAGAGGGTCAAGAAAGGCTTGAGGCTGATTGTCTTCCCGGGTACACAGGACATCGTGATGCAAGCTATGGATGAAGGGCTTGTCCGGATTTTTATTGAAGCAGGTGGGGTTTTCAGTACTCCCACCTGTGGTCCCTGTCTTGGTGGCCATATGGGGATATTAGCCGCAGGGGAAAGAGCACTGGCGACAACCAACCGGAATTTTGTCGGCAGAATGGGACATCCCAAGAGTGAGGTTTACCTGGCAAGTCCCGCGGTGGCCGCCGCGTCGGCTATTGCTGGCAGAATAGTATCACCGGAGGAGGTAATGTAATTATGAAGGCAACAGGAAATGTTTTAAAATATGGAGACAATATTGACACTGATGTTATTATTCCGGCGAGGTATTTAAATACTTCCGATCCCCAGGAGCTGGCCAGACATTGTATGGAAGACCTGGATGCCGATTTTCTGACAAAGCTGAAACAAGGCGATATCGTTGTTGCTGGCCGTAATTTTGGCTGCGGGTCCTCTCGCGAGCATGCGCCCATTTGCATTAAAGCTGCCGGAGTAGCTTGTGTCATTGCCAAAAGCTTTGCCCGGATATTTTACCGCAACGCGATAAATACGGGATTTCCCATACTTGAGTGTAGCGAGGCGGTAAATGAGGCGGAAAACGGTCATCAACTGGAAATAGATTTTACATCAGGCACAATTAAGAATTTAACATTGCAAAAAGAATATACAGCCCAGGGATTTCCGCAGTTTATAATCGGAATCATGGAAAATGACGGGCTGGTAAATTGCGTTAAAGAAAATAAAATCAATTGGGGGAACAACAAATGAGTAAATCCGATGATACTAAAGTTTTCCGGAAAGAATTTGACATCGCCCTTATTCCCGGCGACGGGATCGGCGTAGAAGTTACTGCTGCGGCTCTGCAAGTGATGCAAAAAGTTGCGGCTAAATACGATGTAAAGCTGAACTTTTCCGAGCTATTAGCCGGCGGGTGTGCGATTGACAAGTGCGGTGAACCTCTGCCCAAAGAAACTCTGGAACAATGCCGGAAGTCTGATGCCGTGCTTTTAGGGGCGGTTGGTGGACCTAAGTGGGACAATCTCAGTGGTGACAAACGACCGGAACAGGCTCTCCTCGGTCTGCGCGGCGGTCTCGGTTTATATGCCAACCTGCGTCCGGCCAAAATATATGATGTGCTAAAAGCCGCATCGCCCCTTAAAGATGCCATAATTGACAAAGGAATTGATCTCTTAATTGTCCGCGAACTGACAGGTGGTATTTATTTCGGGGAAAAAGGCAGAACAGCGGTGGATGGCTGGCCTGCGGCTTATGACAGTGAGGTTTATAATGAAAATGAAATATCCCGGATCGCAAGAACTGCTTTTGCTGCGGCTATGAAAAGACGCCGCAAAGTAACTCTTGTCGATAAGGCCAATATCCTCGAATCTTCAAGACTATGGCGTGAAGTGGTTAACAGGATTGCCAAGGAATATCCGGAAGTTGCTCTTGATTATCTGTATGTTGACAATGCGGCCATGCAATTGGTAAAAAATCCGGGACAATTTGATGTAATAGTGACCAGCAATATGTTTGGTGATATTCTATCTGACGAGGCCTCGATGATTACCGGTTCCATTGGCATGCTGGCCTCGGCCAGCCTAAGGGAAGACGCCTTTGGCATGTACGAGCCGATTCACGGTTCAGCGCCTGATATAGCCGGCAAGGATCAGGCCAACCCCCTGGCCCAGATATTGTCAGTAGCTATGCTTTTTGAGTATTCGCTGGGTATTGCTGCCGCGGCACGGGATATTGAAAAAGCAGTGGAAACCGTCTTGAACAAAGGATACCGGACAAGTGATATTTGGACAGAAGGGTTTGAAGAAACCGGCACAATAAAAATGGGGGAACTGGTGTTAGCGGAAATATAGCATACAATTTCAATAAGGCATTTCTGAAAAAGCGCATGATGAAGGACTAAATCCTATTATAAGGATCTAGTCCTTTGTTTTTAGCCTTTTTCTTTTAAATACAAAAATATTATCGCAATTCAACATTTTATATTGAAGGAATTTTTTGTCGTATTATAGAATTTATTATCGATATATGTTTAATGCCATAATACGTGACCAATTTCATCCATTGCGTTGTATGTTGGAAAGAATAGTGCGGCAAACCGGGAAACGCTGGGCGGAGTAACGGCGGAGAGGGGAATTAGCGTGGTTGGACTGTGGGAAATATATAAATGGCAGCTTATAGGAGCAACAGGCCTTATGACGCTGTTCCTGTTTCTTGTTACCGAACTTGTTACCCACCGCTCCGGACGGAGAACGTCTGAGGAACGCCTCAGACAAAGCGAGGAACGGTTTAGGAAATTTGCCGCCAACGTTCCTGTTGCTATATCTTTTGCGGATAAAGACAACAACGTTCTTTTCACCAATGAAAGATTTGTTAAGCTTTTTGGTTATTCAGCAAATGACATTCCTACTATTATTGTTTGGCTGGAAAAAGCATATCCCGATGCAGGATTTCGTAAAAAAGTCATTGAATCTTTGCTAGTCGAAAAGGATAAGTATTTGCAGGGATTAGTCGATGAACCTGCAGTTCTGGTTTCAACGGTTACTTGTCGAGATGGTACCACAAAGATAATTGAAAGTACATTTTTTATGGATGGAGAATATACCTATGTGTCCTTCAGTGACATTACCGGGCGCCAACAAAACGAGGAAGTGTTACGCCAGAAAAATGAAGAGATTCGTCGGATAGCTTACTCAGACGTGTTGACCGGGTTGCCAAATCGTGTCCATCTGAACGAATGGCTTGACGGTGAGATGGATAAAGCCCGCCGCAAAGAGTCATCAGGTGCCGTCCTGTTTATCGATTTAGATGAGCTAAAAATGGTAAATGATACTTTTGGGCATAGTTATGGCGATATCCTCATTGTAATAGCCGGAAAACGTATTGTAGAGGTGGCCGGCGCCGATGCTTTCGTGGGACGTATCGGTGGAGATGAGTTTATGGTCATCGTACCAGGCAAGAAAGACCGGAAATATATTACTCGTATTGCCAATGAGATCATTGGTGCGCTCAGCCAGGATATTGAAGTATTTGGCAGTCATTTCCATATATCGGCCAGTATTGGCATTACAATCTATCCTGAGGATGGGGATACGACTGAAGAAATTCTAAAAAATACAGACAATGCCATGTATGCAGCCAAGCGGGCCGGTAAAAATTGCTGCCGGCCTTACGAAGCAGCCATGCAGTCAGAGGCTTATCAGAAGATGCTACTAATAGACAGCCTGCGTTACGCAGTTGAGCGCAGGGAGTTTACACTGCATTATCAGCCGCAGGTAGGCGTCAGCGATGGTATCGCTATCGGATTTGAAGCTTTGCTGCGCTGGAACAGTCCGGAACATGGGCCGGTATCACCGGTACAATTTATCCCGTTGGCCGAACAAAGCGGGCTTATTCACAAAATAGGAGAATGGGTGCTCAGAGAAGCTTGTTGTTTTGTCCGCCGTCTGGCCGATAGAGGATGGAAAAATATTCATGTCGCGGTTAATGTATCACCATACCAGCTGTGTGCCGACGGGTTTATTGACATTATCTGTGACATATTGACAAGTGCCAATATTGAGCCGCAGCAGTTAGAGCTTGAAATTACAGAAAGTGCGTTGATGATCTCGCTGGAGGACAGCATCCGCAAGATTAACGAATTACAGAGAATGGGGGTGCGTTTGTCCCTTGATGATTTTGGTACAGGTTATTCATCTTTGACTTATCTTCAACGCCTGCCTGTACAGACACTGAAAGTAGACAAGGCTTTCATTGACATGATACTGATGGACGGCAATCAAAAAGCAATTATTAGAAATATCGTGGATATGGCGCATATTATGGGAATGACCGTGGTGGCAGAAGGCGTAGAGTCCAAGCAGCAAATTGATTACCTGGCACAGTGCCACTGCGATTGTCTCCAAGGGTATGTCATCAGCCGGCCGGTGCCTGAGGAGGATGCCGTTAGATTTCTATCCGCGCGGTCATAGGTAGTATTTTGTGGGTGTAATAAGGAAAAGAAGGCTGCATCTCCACTTGTGAGGCAGCCTTCTAACATTTTTTAACTTACAACATTAATTGGTTGTCCTTGCGTAAAAGCTTCAATATTAGCTGCAAGTAGCTTAATTAGTCTTTGCCTTGATTCCAGGCACTTCCACCCAATATGGGGAGTGAGAATGACGTTGTTCATGGCAAATAGGGGATTATCCGGTTCCGGCGGCTCCGGGTCCTGAACATCAAGTGCTGCACCGGCAATATGTCCTTTTTGTAAGGCTTCAATTAAATCGGTTTCCTTGATGATCGGGCCTCTGGAGGTGTTGATGATACATGCCGATGATTTCATTAGCTTCAGTGTATCTTTATTGATCAGATATTTTGTTTCTGCAGTAAGCGGACAGTGAATGGTGACAAAATCACTCTGTTTTAGTAATTCTTCGAGACTGGCGGTTTTTATATCCTGATCCCCCCAGGCTTTTGGAGTACGATTGTAGGTGAGAATATTCATCCCCAGGCTTAAGGCAGTTTTAATCACTTGTTGCCCAATGGTCCCGGCGCCAATGACCCCAAGTGTCTTGTTTTGCAGTTCGAAATGGGGCACCTGCAGGAATTTGGTAAAATTATCAAAGTTCTTTTGTTTAATCATGATCTGCTGCAGAGCCAGCGATGAACTTAAACTCAACATGAAGGTAATAGCTAACTGTGCCACTGCTGCGGTACTATAGCCAGGAATATTGCAGACAGCAATATTCTTTTCTTTTGCGGCAGCAATGTCAATGTTGTTATAGCCGGTACCAGCTTCACAGATAAGTTCGACAGAGGGGGGGAATTGAGTTATTAAATCTCTTCCTATAGGCAACTCCTTGGTGATGACAATGTTCTGATCTTTGACTCTTGCCAGAATTTCTTCATGGCTGCTTGCAGCATAGTTTGTTAAAGCTGTGAGTTTTGTTATCGGCGAAAAATCAAGTCTGTTGTCAAAATTGACTTTGGCGGTGTTGAGAAATACTGTGGTTTTCATGGTTACCCCCTGATGCAAGAATATTATATCATCTTAAGTATATTTCTGTTCAGAATGGCTGTCAAATTAGCCGGTTTTTATGGGAAAGTTAAGGCAAGTAGTAAGTCTGTATTGTTGTGTGATGAAAAGGATGATATAATTTTCTTTGTTTAAAATGTTATGGAGGGATTTGGGGTGGAATATTGGATTACAGCCAAGTAGAAGAAAACCAGGCAACGATAACGACAGTTAAACCTACCAGACAAAAAGAGAAACTGGTGCTTATTCTCCTGTTTACCATCATAGTGGCATATTTAGACAGGGTAAACGTCTCAATGCTGTTAGCCGATTCTCAATTTTTGCTGGACATGGGTATTCAAGGCAGACCGGTACAAATGGGGATGCTGATGACGGCCTTTTTGGCGGCATATGGAGTAGGCAATTTGTTATTTAGCCCCCTCGGCGATATTATCGGCCCACGTAAAGCGATGAGTTTGTCCGTTCTCTTATGGGCGCCGGCAATGTTATTAGGAGGTTTGAGTGCTAGTTTTGCTGTTCTTCTTGGGTCTCGGATTTTTTTGGGAGCATGTGAAGGAATGCATTGGCCTATGCAAAGTAAATACGTAAAGAATTGGTTTCCACCGGAAGAACGGGGAAAGGCTAATGCTGTCTGGCTTGTGGGGCTTATGCTAGGCCCGACGATTGCTCTGCCGTTTTTTTCCTGGCTTATACCGTTGTCAGGCTGGCGTGATAGCTTTTTTATTTTAGCGGTAATCAGTTTGTTGCCAATATATTTTATATGGTGCAAGACGCGGGATTACGCTTGTCAGCATCCGGCAGTTAACCAGACCGAGCTTTGCCAGATCGAGGACGGTCTGAACCGGGAAAAGGAACGGGAAGCTTCCGACCAGTTGGGATTATGGCAGAATATCCGGGTGTTTGCTGTTAATTACCGCTTTTGGCTATTGACGATCGTTAGTTTTTGTCATGCTTCGATGTGGTGGGGCACAATGGCCTGGCTGCCATCCTATCTAAAAGTTGACCGCGGTTTTTCCTGGCAGGCATTGGGAGCAGCAGCTTCAGTGCCGTATCTCCTGGGAGTGCTGGCGGTTCTTGGCAGCGGGTTTTTGTCCGATAGAATTGGCCGGCGGGCACCGTTTATTGCAGTCTCGGTATTGGGAGCGGCAGCGGGAATATATTATGGGCTGCATGCAGCAGATAACTTTCTTACCGTGGTGTTTCTCTCCTCCGGTGTTGTCTCACTGGCTGTCGGACTGCCTTCATTTTATGCTCTTTTGCAAAAGCTGGTACCGGCCCGGGCGGCAGGTGTCGGCGCCGGGGTGATGAACGGAGTAACTCAGGCAGGAGCAGCGTTTGCCCCGATGATTATCGGTTTCTTTATTAGTTTAACCGGTACTTATGCCGGAGGGCTAATGTATCTTGTCGGCGTCGGCTTGCTGGGCTTTGGCTGCATGGCTGTGCTTTGGGTCCAGGGTCATTAAGAGCTTCAAGGAGTTTCGCATATGAAATTTAGAGCAAATATTTTATTATTACTTGCGGCAACCATTTGGGGATTTGCCTTTGTGGCACAGCGAGTGGGAATGGATTTTATCGGACCCTACACTTACAACGGCGTTCGGTTCGCGTTGGGCAGTTTTTCTTTGGTGCCACTTATTTTATATTTTAGAGCTAATTCCCGCAGTACCGGTTATATCGGTACTGCGGGAATTAGCAGCTGGCGTATTGGTTTGCTTGCCGGTGTCATTCTGTTCGTTGCCGCTTCGCTGCAGCAAATCGGACTGATATATACTACTGCCGGAAAAGCTGCCTTTGTAACAGCCCTGTACATAGTACTTGTCCCACTTACTGGTGTGTTTTTGAAACAATATATAAATATCAGTACTTGGTTAGGCTCAATATTCGCCGTTGCCGGGTTGTATCTGCTATGCGTTAAGGAAGACTTTACAATTGGTTACGGTGATTTACTCGAGTTGATAGGAGCTTGCTTTTGGACAGCTCATATTCTGTTGATTGACCATTTTTCACAAAAAGTTGATTCATTACAACTTGCCTTTTTCCAATTCATCACTTGTTCCCTACTTAGCATCGGAACTGCTCTATTATTGGAGACAGTCTCGCTAAATGGCATTGTGCAGGCAAGTATACCGATTCTGTATGGCGGGTTGTGCTCTGTTGGTATTGCCTACACATTACAGATCATCGGGCAGAAATATGCCTCACCATCCCATGCTGCGATTATTCTCAGCATGGAGACGGTTTTTGCGGCAATCGGTGGTTATTTGCTGTTAAATGAGTTGCTTGGATTACAGGAATTGTTAGGCTGCGTTCTCATGATGGCCGGTATGCTCTTAGCACAGCTTCAGAGTTTTAAGCCGCAGCAAACTGTCAATTATTGAAATCTTATAAATTGATAAAAAGGACTTGCCCAATTGGGCAAGTCCTTTTTATGTTATATAACAAAAGAGCAATGTACACACTAAAGGCATATCCTGATCGTAATTAGCAAAACCCGACGCAAAAATTTTGAATCGCAGGACTTGGGGGTAACGATGTATAGTTCTTATAAATATAATATACCAGAAACATCTTATGGCAGAAAAATCCGAAGTAAGCTTAGGAGGAGAAATATGATAACGGCGGAACTGAGCTCCTGTCTGAGAAACCTTGTCGCCGGGGTAAACACGCGGGTGCCGTTAATAAACGGCCAATATGTTACTGCGGTCAATTTTGATAATGCGGCAACAACTCCGCCTTTTTGTGCTGTTATGGAGGAAATTCAGAAATTTGCACCTTGGTATTCGTCTATCCACCGGGGTTCAGGCTATAAATCGGTGCTATCTTCCGACTTGTATGAACAAGGGAGAGATATAGTCAAAAAATTCGTTAATGCCGACCCGGATAAAGACATTGTAATCTACACCAAGAATACCACTGAAGCAATTAATTTGCTTTCTTATAAATTGTATGATGAAGATCGCAGGCAGGTTGTAATAACTACAGAGATGGAGCATTTGTCTAACGATTTACCCTGGCGGGATAAGTTTAATGTTGAGTTTGCCGCCGTTGACTCATTTGGCAGATTGTTGGTGGATGATCTGGAAGCAAAACTGCGTAAACATGATGGCAGGGTTGGACTTGTTGCGGTAACTGGAGCATCAAATGTGACTGGCTATATAAATCCGGTATACCATATCGCCCGTATGGCCCATCAGTACGGAGCAAAAATTTTAGTGGACGGTGCACAAATGGTTCCTCATTGCCCTATTGATATGAAGTGTTGCGAATCTGAGGAGCATATAGACTATCTGGTATTCTCAGGGCATAAAATGTATGCGCCCTTTGGTATTGGCGTTCTGATCGGTCCTAAAGATACCTTTACAAAAGGAGAGCCAATGTGTAAAGGCGGCGGGGCGGTAAAACTGGTTTCCCGCGAATTTATTGACTGGGATGACCCACCATATAAAGATGAGGCAGGTACTCCAAATGTCATGGGGGTCATTGCGCTAACAGCCGCTATCAAAACATTAACTGATGTTGGAATGGATACTATCCATGAATATGAAAGGGGTTTAATCAGCTACGCTATCAACGGGCTAAAAAGTGTTCCAGGCATAAGGCTGTACTGTTGTGCTGATACGAGGGAGCAAAGAGTAAGCCTTATATCCTTTGAATTAGCAGGTATACATCATAGATTGCTGGCAAAAATACTGGCTTCTGAGGCAGGTATTGCCGTAAGAAGCGGCCTTTTTTGCGCTCATCCCTATGTGGAAAAACTATTAAACCTGGATACCCAGGATCTAGAGTATTATTATAATAATCCCAACAAAGAATTTCCCGGATTGCTGCGGGCTAGTTTAGGTTTATATAACAATCGCAGCGAAATTGAGGGCTTTGTCCAATTCTTAAACTGGGTTGCAGAGAATAAAAAATTTCTGCAGGAAAAATATAAACATATGCATGACAGAGTGCAGCATATCGCGGATTTTTCACCTCGCCCGGTACAGCGGGAAGTACTTTGATTAAGGTAATCATTGCCAATAAAAGCCACTATTCATTGACAAAGAATAGTGGCTTTTATATTCTTGAGTAATTTATCCAATTAATTCGGAAAAGTAGATTACACTCACATTATCATCCAGGGTTATGGAATGGCCATACAGTTTTTCAAAAAAGTCGATTAATTCTTCAACCGACTTCATCTCAGGGTTCTGATGAGCCAAGTCTTCTGCAGTCAACTGGGTGTATTGCTTTATTAATACTTTATCAATAATGGCCTGATACAATTTTCGCCTGGGACTGAGTTTATCGCCAAAAGTAATCCATACGATGGAATTCTCCGGATATGTATCCCTAACATCTCCTGGCCGGATGGTGCAGTTTTTCCTACGGGCAACCAACAACTCTTCATGGTGTGGTGCTCTAAAATTTAATGCAAACATTAAATTCCCTCCTCATAAAGTAGTATTTATAATAATTATACCACTATCCTAAGGATTTATGAAGAAATATGTGGGATAGGCACTAATTTAAGCCAGTTGTCATAAAATATAGTAGCCAAGTATATTTTCCCCGCCGGGAGCTAATAATGATATTGGCTAATGGCCAGAGGAGGAGCGGTAGTAATATGAATTGTGATGATGCTCAGGAACTGGAGCAATCATACGAAGAAATGAGTCCTTTCGAGTTTAAAAATATATTGATAAGCCTTGCCAAAGGACTAAAAAAGAGTACCCGTACACTGCTGGATGCCGGCCGGGGAAATCCTAACTGGATTGCCGCGACGTCGCGTGAAGCATTTTTTGCCCTGGGGCAATTTGCCGTGCAGGAGAGTCGTCGCGTATGGAACGAACAGGATTTGGCCGGACAGCCTGACAGAGAAGGAATTACGGCACGTTTTGAAAACTACTGTAAAAACAATATTCACCTTCCAGGGGTGAAGCTTCTCCAGGAAATTGTCGAATATGGGATAACTACCCACTCATTTGATAGTGATGAGTGGGTTTATGAACTGGTTGACGGCATTATTGGCGATAATTATCCCATGCCGGACCGCATGCTGGTACATGTCGAAGCAATTGTGCATGACTTTTTTATTCAGGAAATGTGCAATAATAATGCTGCCTGCGGAAAATTTCACCTTTTCGCAGTCGAAGGCGCAACTGCAGCTATGTGCTATATTTTTGATACCCTCATCGAGAATTATTTGTTGTCCCGCGGCGATAAAATTGCAATCATGGTCCCGATATTTCCTCCCTACGTGGAGATTCCCCGTTTAGCACGCTATCAATTCAATGTTGTAGAAATATTTGCTAAGGAATTAGATGAAAAAGGAAAGCATACTTGGCAATACCCCGATTCGGAAATGGAGAAACTTGCTGATCCATCAATTAAAGCTCTATTTTTAGTTAATCCCAGCAATCCTCCCTCGGTGGCCATCAAACCGGAGTCTATTAAACAGTTAATTACGATTGTCCAGAAATATAATCCGGATTTAATGATTATTTCTGATGATGTATATGGTACATTTGTGGATAATTTTCGTTCACTTGTTGCTGATTTGCCGTTTAATACAATCGGTGTATATTCATTTTCCAAATATTTTGGTGTTACTGGCTGGCGGCTGGGAGTCGTAGCCATTCATCACAATAATGTGTTCGATTACTTACTGGCCAAATTACCGGCCAGCCAGAAGGAGATCTTGCATAAACGGTATGCATCTCTCTCTGAATGTCCTGAAAAACTCCTCTTCATTGACCGTATGGTAGCAGACAGCAGGCAAGTAGCATTAAATCACACCGCCGGGCTTTCAACACCGCAGCAGGTGCAAATGCTGTTCTTCGCTGCTTTTGCCATATTGGATAAACAGAACAAATATAAACAGCAGACAAAAGATATTTGCCATCGACGCATGCGGCTATTGTATGAAGGCCTTGGACTTCCACAACCCAATCTTCCTTACGATGCAGATTATTATACGGAATTTGACCTGGAAGAATGGGCCAATAATAACTACGGCAATGATTTTACCCAATTTCTCAAAAATAAATATAAGCCTGTTGATGTCCTTATCCGCTTAGCCGAGAATTCAGCGATTGTACTTTTAAGCGGCGGCGGTTTTCATGGTCCTGCCTGGTCTATCAGAGTATCTCTTGCCAACCTTAAAGATGATGCCTACGGCAAAATAGGCTATGAATTGCGTAAGGTACTGGAACAATATGTCACCGAATGGCAGGCATCCAAGTCATAGCAGGCGATGCAAGCTTTGCGCCTACACTGAATGAAAATTAGAACCCACCCCAGTATGGAGTGGGTTTAATATCTTCTTATAACTGTCATTGCAAGAAAGAATGACGAAGCAATCCCTGTCTGTTTACTAAAGGTGAGGAGGTTGCATCAGCCTGTTCGCAATGACTCTTTTAAATCAGCTATAGCTTTCGCGGATTTGAAACAACAAATAGGTGAAAAAGAAGTCCAGCGCCAGTCCAAATAAACTGAAGTGAAAAATATGGATGACAAATCCAAGCAGTGTACAAATCAGGGCCAAGCGCCATCCGGTAAGCTGGCGGTTAAGCATCCAGTAACCGGCAAGAATAACCAGCAGCGACTGTAAGGGCGCCAGGATATACATAAAGATTAAATCAAAGACGGATAATGAATGCATGAGGGCCATACCGGTGGCACCCATAGTCAGGACAGAGGCTGCACCAAATAGACCAAACAGGGAAATCATCGATAATAAGCCGAGAGCACCAAAAATTATTAAAATCCAGGGTAAATATTTTACTGTGTTGGTTTTAAGATTTTCGGAAAGTGGGGGCATTTTGTCCAGGAAGAAACCGCCTAACGTTTTTTCTAAATCTGAAAACATTATATCAATCCTCCTTAATTGTATACTCAATTCAGTATATTCTCGCAAATAATGAAAGAACCCTGCAACATTTGGAAAATATTTTTAAAGCATAATCTGTCGAAATTCTGATAGAAGTTACAAAATTAATATCGCAGGAAAAACTAGAATATATGGATAATAATTATTATGAGAATAATATTCAGAGAAACATGGTATGGAGGAAGATATAATGACTAAATGGATGATTAATTTGCACTTTTTTCATGCCATAGCAACATTTTTATTAATGATTTCCGGATTGATTTTATACAGTCAGTTCTTACGGGGAGAACTATCATCGCTGCGGATTTACCTGCGTGGCATACATATTCTTGTTGGCATTATTTTCATTGTAAGTGTTGGTGCTTACAGCCGTATATTAGCAGGCAAATGGAGTGAGTTGGAAGGCGGGCATAGCAGAAGATTTATTAATTTAGCTGCGGTTGTTCTTGCTACGGGAGTGTCCCTAACGGGAATTCTGCTATATACCCGTACTGATATACAAAGTGTAACAGGTGTTTCAGTACTTAGCCTGCACAAATTGCTTGTAGTAATAGGATTTCCGGCCGCGTTGTACCATACGGTTATGGGTTTATTGTTCAGTAAATCCGGTGAGGATGATGGCGGCACCGCAGCCGGTGACAGAGGATTTATCAGCGGGAGAAGGATGTTTATTAATTGGATGGCGGCTGTTGGAGCATTACTTAGTGGAGCGGTATTTGCCAAATGGCTGTGGGGTGGACAGGATACCACTGTTACTCCCGAAGCAAAAAGCAGATACAGAAACTGCAATAGGATGGAGCCGCAGCCATTACCCTCCCTTGGTTCAGTACCTCCTGCAGGTGGAGGATATAAGGGAAGCTTTGAGGTGTTTACGGTAACCCAGATACCATGTGCCACTTCTGATAACTGGCAATTCAGGATCTTTGGCTTAGTTGACAATCCTCGAACCCTGACGTGGTCAGAATTTCTTGATATGCCGCGGAAGGTGCAAGTTAGCAATTTCTACTGTATTACAGGCTGGACGGTATATAACGCCACATTTGAAGGCATCCCGCTGGCGCAATTGCTGGCCGGTGCAGGAGTGCAGCCTGAAGCAAGATTTGTTAAACTCTACTCCGGCGACGGTATTTATACCAGTGCATTGAGTTTGGAGCAGGCGCGGATGAAAGATGTCATGGTAGCTGTTTTGCTGGACGGGGAGCCCATTCCTTCCGATCTCGGCGGTCCTGCGAGATTAATTGTTCCGGAAATGTATGCTTACAAAGGCGTCAAATGGTTAAATGCTATCGAATTAATTCATGAGCCGCATATCGGGTATTGGGAGAGCAGAGGTTATGCGAATGATGCCTGGGTAAATCGCGGCGGAAAAAGCTAAGTACTTTAAGTAAGGCAGGTCCACAATAAAAAAGGAATGGCGGGGTGGTAAAATGCTGGATGTTAATAGTAGCATTTTTTTGCGCCTGCAGTTATAATTAATTTTAAAGAACAAAATTATTTTCCGTATTAGAGGAGGAGTCTGTCGCCAAGGACTCCTCCTATTCTTTTGCCAGTAACACAAGGAGGTATTTTGGATGGAAAGTGCTGCTATTAATGCATCTAACCTAATCCTGATAAACTTTGCGATAATCTTTGTCGTTGGAGCGGTCTTTGCAAAATTAGCCGGCTATTTGAAAGTCCCGGATGTTGTAATGTACCTGCTGGCAGGCATTTTAATCGGTCCGCCGGGATTAAATCTGATATCAATAGACGTAAACTCGTTGATAAATCAACTTGTGTTAATACTGGGAGCCTGCATTTTATTATTTCATGGCGGTATCGGCGTAAGTTTCAGTATTTTGCGGGAAGTATGGATTACGCTCGCTTTGCTGGCGACATTAGCTGTATTTATTATGGTAGGCATAGTTGGCTATACAGCTCATATCGTACTGGGTATTGGTCTTGGTTATGCTTTTTTACTTGCAGCAATTCTCGCGCCAACCGATCCCGCTGCACTTGTTCCCATTTTTCTGTCTGTCAAAATCAGAGAACGTCTGGCTCAGACCGTTCTTAGCGAATCGGCATTTAATGACGCTACTGCCGCGATTGTCACATTTGCGGTTTTCGGTATTATTACAACAGGTGAAGTGTCCGTTGCCGGCAGTATAATAAAATTTCTTGTTATGGCTTGCGGTGGCATATTGGTAGGGGTGATTTACGGTTTGGCGGCTGGCTATCTTATTAGCGACAAAGGTAAGAATATTTTCTCGGAGTATGCTCAGGTTATCATGCTGCCACTTATTATTGCCTCTTATATGACAGCAGAACATTTTGGCGCCAGCGGATTTATGGCAGTCTTTATTGCCGGTTTGATTTTTGGCAATCTTGATGAATTAGGCTGGACAATGAGAGAAAATCATCATGATGAAGTACACAGTTTCATCCATATAGCCTCATTGTTGTTGCGAATAGCGATATTTATGCTACTGGGAAGTCATGTCAAATTCTCAGTACTGTCTCAATATTTATTACCGGGACTTAGTATTGTCGCTGTATTTATGTTTATTGCCAGACCGGTTGCCGTGTTGTTCTGCACTCTCCCTGACCGGAAAACAAAGTGGGAGAAAAATGAAATAATTTTTATGTTTTGGACCAGGGAAACAGGGGTAATACCAGCAGCGCTAACAGGTATGCTCACTACCGCAAGAATTGAAAATGCAGAAGTTATTTCGGCCATTGTTTTCTTGGCGATATTGGCAACACTCACCATTCAGGCTGCTACCAGTAAATGGCTGGCGACTCACTTGAATCTAATGATAGAAGATAATAAGTTGGATGAACATCTTCATTAATTTATATAATAAATTCGTTGACGCAGATTTACTCGTGTGCTATATTATATAATAATATATAAGCTAATCAGATAACTGAAGGCTAAAAGTTTTCTTCTTAATTTTCGCTAAAGAAGAAGTTTTTAGCCTTTTTAATTTATTACCGTGATTTTTTCGCGCGGCTGATCAGGAAAAATCTGAAGGCAAAGGCGGTTCCCCGGGAACAACCTTTGCCTTTTATATTATACAGGAGGAGGGTTTTTATGGCAGAGTCGCTTGCCAACAGAAAAAATGCGAACAGGGCGATTGATTCCCAGTCGGAACGGGGCGGAGGAAGAATCAACCAGGTAAGGCAACCGACACCCCAGATCCTGGAAATAATTAATCATTTTCTATTTACTGCTGATAACGGATGTTTAGTTGCAGGCATACAGGACGGCTATGTTGTGAAAATTGAGAAGGCCGAAAAATTTATTATATCCAACAAGAACAAGTCAAGCAGCTACATAAAATATGGCAAACCAACAGCAATTCATCCTCTTCAGGAGAAAATTCTGCAGGAATTAAAGAAAATCCAATATGGACAATTAGTGATTCGTTTAAATAATGGGAAGGTTGAGCAGATTGAAATAACAGAAAAGCAGCGGGTGAATGAGAACGAAATGGAAGGGACACATGGTGATGGAATATAAATTATATATGTATTAGTAAATAGCTATAATTATTTCAGATTTAATATTTTATAAAAACTACTTGCATTTCCAGAAGTTTTGAGTATAATAGAAAAAAAGATTATTAGCAGTTTATAACTTTTCGGAAAGGTGCAAGCAGTTGATTAACTGCAGTCCAGCCCGAAAGTTATTTATTCTTTACAATCCGAAACCCCGCTTTTTCCAAATACGTGCTGATTAGTAAAAAAACTAAAGGCCAGTAAGATTTTTCTTTTTTAAAGAAAGATCTTTTCTGGCCTTTTATTTTTATATTAGGAGGAGTAAAAAATGAACAAGAAAATTAAGCAAATTGCTATTTATGGCAAAGGTGGAATTGGTAAATCGACTACTACTTCCAATATCAGTGCGGCCTTGTCAAAATTGGGCCTGAAAGTTATGCAGTTTGGTTGCGATCCAAAAGCAGATTCTACTAATACTCTGCGTGGAGGAACATATATCCCTACCGTTTTGGATACTATGCGGGAAAAGACGCAGGTAAAAGCGGAAGACGTGATTTTTAAGGGCTTTAACGGTGTATATTGCGTAGAGGCCGGTGGGCCGGCTCCAGGAGTAGGTTGTGCCGGCAGGGGTATCATTACTGCCGTCCAGTTGTTAAAGCAACTGAAAGTTTACGAAGAATTGGATTTGGATGTAATAATTTATGACGTTTTAGGAGACGTAGTATGCGGCGGGTTTGCCGTTCCCATCCGCGAAGGAATTGCCGAGCATGTGTTTACCGTATCTTCTGCCGACTTTATGGCCATCTATGCCGCCAACAACTTATTTAAAGGCATTAAGAAATACTCTAACTCCGGCGGCGCGCTTCTGGGCGGCTTGATTGCAAATTCCATTAATGCTCCCTATGCTAAAGAAATCGTGGATGACTTTGTAAGAAGAACAAGCACCCGGGTGGTAGAATATATTCCTCGCTCAGTCACGGTAACGCAAGCTGAACTGCAAGGCAAAACAACGGTGGAATCCGCACCTAATTCTGAACAGGCCAAAATCTACAGCCGTCTGGCGCAAAAAATTGTTGACACCACCGAATCTAAAGTTCCATCTCCGCTTGACACTGCCGAGCTTAGAGCATGGGCCTCCCAATGGGCCGACCATCTGTTGGCAATGGAGACAGGCGAAGTGCGCAGCCAGGCTGCAGCTATTTAAATGTTGTTACGCGATAAAAGGAGGTGCAGTTATGAGTTGTATTTGTCCAGGGGCTGTAACTCAGGATATTCTGAAGAAAACGAAAAAACACCCGTGCTATTCCGCCGAAGCGCACCACAAATATGCACGCATTCACTTGCCGGTGGCGCCGAGTTGCAACATACAATGTAATTATTGCAACCGTAGGTTTGATTGTGTGAATGAAAGCCGTCCAGGAGTAACCAGCGAAGTTTTGACACCGGAGCTTGCCGGCAAAAAATTTGAATGGGTCAAAGAAAAAATTGAAGAAGTGAGTGTTGTCGGCATTGCCGGCCCCGGAGATGCGCTGGCTGACTGGTGCTTTACCAGGCAGACTATTGAGAATATTAAAGAAAGAAATACGGATGTCACTTTTTGCTTATCTACCAACGGGTTGAAGTTGTCGGAGTATGGTCCGGAAATTGTTAAACTTGGCATTAACCACGTTACCGTGACTGTCAATGCGGTTGATCCGGCAATAGGTGCCAAAATATATCAGTATGTTTTGTATAAAGGAATAAAATATGAGGGAATTGCCGCGGCTGAATTGTTGCTTAAGAATCAGTTGGCAGGTATCGAATATTTAGCAAAACATGGGGTTTTAGTCAAAATCAATATCGTCATGATAAAAGGTCTTAATGATCATCATATTCCGGAAGTGGTCAGGAAAGTAAAAGAATTAGGCGTGTTTATTACCAATATCATGCCGCTCATTCCTGCACAGGGCAGCGCCTTCGAGCATTTCCCCCAGACCAGCATGAAAGAAATTAATGAATTACGCAATATTTGCCAATTGGATATCCAGCAAATGCGTCATTGCCAGCAGTGCCGGGCTGACGCCATTGGACGGTTGAATGAAGACCGGTCACTGGAGTTTCGTATGTGCAATCGTTCGGTAGAAGACAAAGAGGTGCAAAATGTGACCAAGAGACAATATAGGATTGCCGTAACATCCAAGTATGGGAAACTGGTTGACCAGCATTTTGGACACGCGGAAAAGTTTATTATTTATCAGGGGGATGGCCAGAATTTTCGTGTGCTGGAGAATCGTTCAGCAAGCAAATATTGCGCCGGTATGGCTGAATGTGATGAAGAAGAGGCGCGGCGGGACAGCATCCTTGACGCCTTGCGGGATTGCGACGCAGTCTTGACTATGCGTATTGGCTATCATGTGAAAGAGAAACTTGACAGAAGGGGTATTTGCAGTGTGGAGTTTTGCGATAGTATCGAAAATGGTCTGCGGCATGCGGTAAATCATTTAGCAGAGAAGACAACGGCAGTGAAGGAGGAGGCGGAGATTAATGAAAGAACGGCAGAACAATCTCGGGCAGTTCATTGATGTTTCCAGAGACATTATTCCAGCATTGAAAAACTTTGTTTAATAATGCCTACCTTAATTGGTGCTGGCTGACTTCCAATAAATTCAGATTGTGTGTTTCCTTATTAAATGTTCAATAAAAAGAATGTGGAGGGAGAAAAATGACGGAAAAAAGATTTAATGATGAGGAAATTGATTTGCGGGCCAATACCTGCCCTACCCGTGAACAAAGGGCTAATGGGATAAATGCCTATTGCGGCATGGCTTCCCAACTCGTCAGGGATGTAAGGGAAGGAAAACTGCAAAATTGCGAACGGAAATTTCAACAAACATCAGGCTGCATACTTAACTTCTATTTAACAGTAAGAATATGTACGATTCGTGATGCGGCAGTAGTGTTTCATGCTCCGGTTGGGTGCTCATCATCGGCATTAGGGTATCGCGAATTATTCCGGGGAATTCCGGTAGAACTGGGTCGGGCTGCCAAATTTGATCTCCAATGGATGACTACCAATATTAATGAGAAAGACGTGGTTTATGGTGGTGCGGATAAGTTAAGTAAGACAATCCTGGAAGCAGAGCGGCGTTATTCGCCCAAGGCTATTTTTGTGCTGACATCCTGCACTTCAGGAATTATTGGTGAGGATATTGAAGGGATAGTCAATGATGTGCAGCCTCTGGTCAAGTCCAAGATAGTGCCGATCCATTGTGAAGGCGTACGTTCCCGGCTTATGCAAACAGGCTATGATGCATTTTGGCATGGAGTATTAAAATATTTGGTAAAAAAACCGGAGAAAAAACAACATGATTTGATCAACGTAGCCAGTATGCTTTCCTACACTTGGCAGGACAGGCGGGAATTAACCCGGTTATTAGGAAAGATTGGGCTGCGGCCTAATTTCGTGCCGGAATTTGCTACCGTCTCTCAATTTGAAGAATTATCGGAAGCGGTGTTGACTGCGCCATTATGTCCTACTTATACTGACTATATTTCGCGGGGGCTGAGTCAGGAATACGGGATTCCTTATTTTCTTTATCCGTCGCCAATGGGGATTGCACATACCGATGAGTGGCTGCGGACAGTCGCCAAATTTACCGGCAAAGAAGAACAGGTGGAAGAATTGATTGCTGAAGAGCATAAGGTTTGGCTGCCGAAGCTGGAGCTTATTAAAGAAGAGTTTGCCAAATTAAAAGGAAATGGTGAGAAAGTTACTATTCTGGGAGCCTTGGGCCAGGGCCGGGTGTTAGCTCAGGTGCCTTATTTTGATGAGTTGGGTATTGAATCACGGGTGGCTACCTGCCAGGATTTTGACAATCTTGTTCTGGAAGAAACAGAAAGACTGATTGAGGAAGTGGGTGATTTTGAAATCCTGATTAACACCTTCCAGGCTGCCGAGCAAGCTCACATAAGCAGGACCAAAGATCCGGATATGGTACTGACCTGCCCCTTTCAGGGT
>JAEYSJ010000181.1 GCA_023434855.1 Bacillota bacterium
GTCTTATGCCTATGCTGAAGAAGAATTGAAAAAAGGGCATAAGGAAACTGCAAGAATCTTTTTCATAAAAGCGGCAGCGGTTTATCGCATTGGCGAATACGATATTGTTGACATAACAGAGGAACGACTGCGAATTTACGGCAAGCTGTTAGCCAGTTATTCCCATGGTATTCAATTGTATGATAACTTTACGGCTGAAAAAGTTGAGATTCCTTTTAAAAATTCCAAGATGAGCGGCTGGATGCTTATCCCGAAACAAGCTTCAAAAGATGTTCCGGTTATTGTAGCCACAGGTGGACTTACCGGATTTAAGGAAGAAGTTCATACCGTCGCCATGTCTCTGATAAACAGAGGAATGGCCGTGCTGCTTATCGACGGACCAGGGCAGGGAGAATCTTTATATTTCAACAAATGTTATCTGGAAATTGAACATGAAGAGGCATATGATGTTTTATTCGACTATGTATTAAACCGAAATGATGTTGGCAACAAAATAGGAATATTTGGTGCAAGTTTTGGCGGGTACCTTGTTGTTCGCATAGCAGGGTTATTGTCGCCTAAATTAGCAGGCTGCGTCAGCCGGGGTGGCTCTTATAATCCCCAAGAGATGATTCCTGTTTATCCGTTTTCGCTGGAAAAACTTGCGATCAGATTTGGGAAAGATAAAGAGTATGTAGAAAAAAATCTACTGGACAAAATGAGCATGCAAGGGATCGCTGAAAAAATAACCTGCCCGCTGTTAATTATTCACAATGAGCAGGATCCGCTTTTCGATGTTGAAGGTGTAAAAAGGACATATGCGGAAGCCGCGTCCACAGATAAAACAATTAAGATTTATCCAGGCCTAGACCATTGTGCGACTTTCGATGATACTGAAGTGCACAGATACTTTGTGGACTGGTTTGCCGACAGACTTATGAAATAATGAGATTAATATGTTTTTATTTAAATGGAAATGTTGACAAAAATTTGAAATAAGTGGTACAATAAAATCAATCAATCAATCGATTGATTGATTTTATTGTAAAGGAGGCTTCTATGGAAACAAACTCGCAGGTAAAACTAATAAGAGCGGCTACCCCTCTATTTGCCCAAAAAGGGTTCGCTGCCGTATCTATTCGCGAATTGGCAGAAGCCGCTAAGGTAAACGGCGCACTTATTTCCTATTATTTCTCAGGCAAGGAAGGTCTTTACTCGGCGGTACTTGAGGAGCAGTTTGTTCCGATAGTTCAGATGATACAAAAACTGTCGGCTACGAATCATCTATCGGCTATGGAACGACTGACCCAATACGCCCATAATGTTATGCGTATACACCACCAGAATCCTTTTGTAGCTCAATTTATCCATAGTGAACTTGTCAATCCTTCCGCCACTGGCACGAAGGTAGTAACGAATTATATTTCTCAGCTTGCTCAGCTTATCCAGGTAATCTTAGAAGATGGGATAGCTAATAACGATTTCAAACCTAACTGCAGTCTTGGTTATGCTACCGTATTTCTGGCAGGTATCATAAATTTCTATTTTATTATCAAACCTTTCCTTGAAGAATTAGCAATTTTGTCAGAGCAATCAGATGAAGAGTATTTCACCCAGGCAATTAATATTTTTCTTCACGGGACTATTAGGAGGAGCGAACATGAATAAAAAGATCAACAAAAAGCTAATCATAATACCCATCATTTTGATAGCTTTGGCCGCTATTGCCGGTTACAAACTGTATCTGCCAAAAGAGAAAGGCATCACAGCTACCGGAACGGTGGAAGTAACACTTGTTGATATTGTGCCCAAAACAAATGGTTATATGTCCACGTTAGCCATCCAAGTGGGGGATGTTGTACAAGCCGGGCAGGTAATTGCGCAAATTAGCCGGGCTGATTTAAAGGCCCAGTTGCTTGCAGACGAGGCTGCACTTAGTAAGGCCGGAGTGCAATTGACCGACCTGGAAAAAGGGTCAAGGGCGCAGGAAGTACAACAAGCGGCAGCACAGATGGAATCTGCCCAGGCTACATATAGCAAGGCAAAAACCGACTTAGAACGCTATCGCGCTCTTTATAAAGGAAATGCCATTGCTGCACAGCAGTTTGATAATGCCCAAGCCAGTTATGATGTTGCCTACAGTTCTCTGGTTGCTGCCCAAGCCCAACAAAGCCTGGTAATTGAAGGAAACCGGCCTGATGTTATCGAAGCCCAGCGGGCTGAAGTGAAGCGGTTACAGGCAGTCGTTGATGTTACTCGCTCTAACTTGGCTGATACTACTATATATTGTCCGCTTAACGGTATGGTATTAACAAAAAACTTCGAAAATGGTGAATACCTTAATGCTGGCTCCGCTATTGCCACTATTGGTGATTTAAATGATTGCTGGGTAAAAATTTATGTTTCTTCCGAACAACTCGGCCTGATAAAACTGGATCAACCTGCGAAGGTTCATATTGATGCTTATCCTGAACGGGTATTTGCCGGTACAATTAAGGAAATCAGCCAGAATGCCGAGTTCACGCCACGCCAGAGCATTACGCAACGAGAACGGGCCAATCTTGTTTTTTATGTAAAAGTGAAAATTGATAATTCCGAAGGCATCTTAAAGCCAGGAATGCCGGCGGATGTGATTATCCAGTGATTACACTCAATAATATAACAAAAAATTATGGAAAAACAATGGCAGTAAACAATGTTTCCCTGGAAGTAGAGGAAGGGGAAATCTTTGGACTGGTGGGACCGGACGGCGCCGGCAAAACAACTATTATCCGGATGTTGACCGGTCTTCTTTCACCAACTTCCGGAACCCTTATCGTGTTAGGGGCAAATAACCCGGAAATGGTCAAAGATCACCTTGGATATGTTCCGCAAAGGTTCAGCCTATATGGAGATTTAACGGTTATGGAAAATATCCGTGTGCTTGGTTCGCTATATGGCCAAAGGAAAGATCAAATTGACGCCTTAGCCAACCATATTCTTGGCTTTACTAAAATATTGCCCTTTAAAGACCGTTTGGCTGATAACCTGTCTGGTGGGATGAAACAAAAATTGGCCTTAGCAGCCGGTTTGATGCATCAGCCTAAGTTGTTCTTTCTCGACGAACCGACTACCGGTGTTGATCCTGTTTCCCGCCGTGAATTTTGGCGAATGTTATTCAAACTTAATAAAGAAGGGACAACGATTTTTGTATCAACGCCATATATGGACGAAGCGGAGCTATGTACACGTATTGCTTTCATGCATAATGGCCGTATTGTTTCCTGTAATTCCCCGGAAGGATTGCGCCGGGAATATCCTTACAAAGTGTTAGAACTGAAAACAAATGACAGGAATATTAAAAAACATTTAATGACATGCCCAATTCTTGATATGAACATGTTTGGTGAAACCTATCATTTGGTAGTGGAAGATATAGCCGCAGCGCAAGTTCAGGTAAAATCCGCGCTGGATAAGGCCAATATAGCGATTGATGTTTTGGCAGAAATTCAACCCACATTGGAAGATGTGTTTGTCGCTTTGTCAAGTGAGGTGGCGTAAAAATGTATGCTGTGGAAGTTAACAATCTTACTCGAAGGTTTGGCAATTTTATAGCGGTAAATAATGTTTCGCTGCAAATCAAACAAGGTTCTATTTATGGTTTTCTTGGTCCAAACGGTTCGGGTAAATCTACCACTATACGGATGTTGTGCGGATTATTGGAACCGACCTCGGGAAATGGCAAAATACTGGGCTTGGATATTGCGCATGATAGTGAGGCCATTAAACATAATATTGGCTATATGTCGCAGAAATTTAGTCTTTATGATGATTTATCCGTCCTGCAAAATCTGGAGTTTTATGCAGGAATGTACAGTTTGTCATCAACTGAGTCTAAAGAAAGAATTAAGGAGATGATTGCTCTGGCTGGTTTGGAAGGCCGGCAGCATGAATTAGTTGCCAATCTTTCGGGTGGCTGGAAACAGCGTTTGGCCTTAGGCTGCTCGATTATTCATACTCCGCCCATTCTTTTCCTTGATGAACCCACAGGCGGTGTTGATCCAAAATCAAGACGGATGTTTTGGGATATTATTTATGATTTAGCGGTGCAGGGTACTACGGTAATGGTTACAACTCACTTTATGGATGAAGCCGAGCACTGTGATACGATTGGATTTATATTTGAAGGAAACTTAATTGCTAACGGTGCGCCATCACAGATGAAAAAGATGATTCCAGGCGTGTTAGTGCGTATTGAGAATTCCGAGCCAATGAAATTAATTGAAACACTCGAAAATGCAGGAATTCCTTATCTTGATATCTATCCATTTGGTGCTGGTTTACATATTCTTATTGAGGCGGAGCAACTGGCTCATATTGCATCCTTTCCCCACAAAAAGATTATGCCGGCATTGGAAGATGTATTTGTTCATTTGGTTAAGTCACAGCGTAAGGAGATGACGGCATGAGGCGTTTACGAGCCTTATTGATTAAAGAATTCATCCAAATGCGCCGTGACCGGTTAACTTTTGCGATGATGCTGATGGTGCCTGTTGTTCAACTGCTGCTCTTTGGTTACGCAATTAACACCGATGTTAAGCATTTGCCTACCATTGTATTTAACCAATCTTTGCAGCAAGATAGTCGTGATTTACTTAATTCCCTTGTGGCAAGCGAATATTTTGACATCAATTATGTCGCCCGAAATTTCCAGGAAGTTAATGACGCTGTTGATTCCGGCAAGGCCAAAGTTGGTATTATTATACCACCGGATTTTTCCGATAATTTAAAGCATGGCAGAATTGCGGCAGTACAAGTTATTGTTGATGCCTCTGATTCGATGTCCGCCTCTTCGGCCATTAGTGCCGCCCAACTGGTTGGCCAATTGAAGTCGCAGCAAATTTTGCTGCAAAAACTGCGCGGTTATACCGGACATACCGCCCAAAGTCCTTATGATATTCGTATCCGCCCCTGGTATAATACGGATTTTGTATCAGCATTTTACATGGTGCCAGGTATCATGGGGGTTATTTTAACCATGACCATGGTAATGATTACTTCGATGGCTATTGTCCGGGAACGGGAACGGGGCACCCTTGAACAACTTATTGTTACACCCATGAAAAATTGGGAACTTATGCTGGGAAAGATTATTCCTTATAGCGTAGTCGGGTATGTGCAAGTAACGGTTGCTATACTGGTAGGCATTTTTGTATTTGACCTGCCAATTCGCGGCAGCCTGGGTTTACTGTATGCGCTGACATCCTTCTTTATTATTGCTTCACTGGCGCAGGGGCTATTAATCTCAACAGTGACTAAAAATCAAATGCAGGCTATGCAGATGTCCTTTTTCATCTTTTTACCAAGTATCCTGTTGTCGGGGTTTATGTTTCCCCGGGAGGCCATGCCCCTCACCTTTAATTTGCTGGGGAACTTACTGCCAATAACATTCTATTTGCAGATAATGCGGGGTATTATTCTCAAAGGGGTGGGGTTAAGCATATTGTGGCCTCAAGTTATGGCCTTAACCTTATTTATTACCATCGTACTAACAATTAGCATTAAGAAATTTCAGAAGAAGATTGTTTAGAGAAAGCAAGAAGTATTTTTCCACCATACCAAATTAATGCTTAATTAATGTATGTTATAATTAGAACAATAATTAACACAAAATGGTCTAAGGAGTTGCTTATTGTGGAAAATGATACTTCAGATAAAATCATTAACTGCGCTATTCCGCTATTTGCCAAAAAAGGGTTCGTTGCTGTCACAATCCGGGAAGTAGCAGATGCTGCTCAAATAAATAGCTCTGCCATTTCCTACTATTTCAATGGAAAAGAAGGCCTTTATCAGGCAGCTTTGGAAAAAATTTTCTCACCTGTAGCTAATCTGTTGAAAACTGTTGAAACTATGACTACAATAAGCCCAATTGAACGACTTACTATGTACGCCCAGAACATCGGTATAATTCATCATGAGTGTCCTTGTTTAGCGCGGATAATACATAGCGAGCTTGCAAATCCAACGCATTCCGGCGAAAGAATAATTAAAAAACATATTTCCCAGCTTTATCAATTTGCTTACTTGTCTTTGCAAGAAGGTGTTGAGATTGGAGAGTTTGATCATAATTTAAATCTTAGCTATGCCACCATATCTTTAGCCGGGATTATGAATTTTTATTTTCTGGCCACTCCCCTCATAAAAGAATTTGCCCAATTGTCTGCACACTCTGATGAGGAATATATCACTCAAGCACTAAAAATTTATCTGAATGGGATCAAAGTGAAAAATAATTCGCTGAATTGATAGAACCGGCTGGTCAGGAGGAGATGAAACTGAGTTTCAGGATGAACTTTGCATCGATGTTCCGGGCACTTAGACATAGAAATTACCGTTTGTATTTTTTTGGTCAGGGAATATCATTAATCGGAACATGGATGCAGTGGACAGCGATTGTCTGGTTGGTGTACCGTCTTACCGGATCGGCACAGGTGCTGGGTACAGTTGATTTCTTTGGCCAAATTTCCGGGGTGGTTCTTATTCCCTTAGCCGGGGTAATGCTGGACAGGTGGGACCGGTATAAAGTTGTCATTACGACACAGATTTTCTCATTGTTGCAAGCGGCGACCCTTGCCATATTAGTGTTGTCGCACAGCATTGCAGTCTGGCATATTATACTGCTTAACTTTTTATTGGGTGTTGTTAACTCATTTGGCATGCCGGCAATGCAATCTTTTATTTCCCAGACGGTCGATGACAAGGATGATCTCAGCAACGCTATTCCCCTTAATTCGGCTATGATTAATGGCGCCCGGATTATTGGACCGTCAATCGCCGGTATTGCCATTAGTGCTATTGGCGAAGGCTGGTGTTTTTTGCTTAATGCCGTTAGCTTTGCCGCAGTGCTGGGAGGTCTTAGCCGCATGCAGGTAAAGCGGCCGTTTGTTGCTAAAGATTATAAAGAAAACTTGTTTGAAGAGCTCAGACAAGGCATTTCTTATACATATCGAGTTGTGCCAATAAGGATGGTACTTGCATTACTTGGGTTGGTATGCTTGGCTGGCATGCCGGTCATGATACTTATGCCTGTTTTTGCCGGCAAGGTATTGGCAGGAGGTCCGGAGACACTGGGGTTGCTAATGTCATTTTTCGGAATGGGAGCTCTTACAGGGACTGTATGTTTGGCTTCTCGTATAACAGTAAAGGGGCTTGAAAATATTATTATATCCGCCAGCGCTGTTTTTGGAATTGGATTGATCATGTTTTCCGTATCGAAAGTATTGTGGCTGTCTTTGATCTTAGCCTTTATCATGGGAGTCGGACTTATCGTTCAGATAGCTGCCACTAATACCATTCTCCAGACACTGGTGGATGAAGATAAACGGGGAAGGGTGATGAGTCTTTACTCATTGTCTTTCGGCGGCATTGCTCCGCTGGGGAGTCTTTTAGCGGGACATCTAGCCGAATTTATCGGGGTGCCGGCGACGTTGCTGATCGGCGGGGCCATCTGTTTGGCAGGTGCCATCGCTTTTGCTTATGCCCGACCGGTTTGGTTGGCACATGTTGAACCCATTTTTAGGAGCAAGGGCTTTATTTGTGAAAATAAATAACAAAATGTTGAATACTGGTTAAGGCTTGTGGAATTAGTAAATAAGGTCAGCATGGTGAGTAAAGATCCCATTTATATTGTTGAATTGTACTTAAGCAGACCGGATAATGTTTTAACAGCAACCCTGTGTTGCTGCTTTTTTTCGCTTTTTATATTTCATGTGTGCCAAAGTTCTTTGGTTAAAGACAGAAAAGCGGTGAGTGCAGGTGACAACCACTTGTTTTTATGATAGGCAATTTGAGTAACAATGCCAAAATCCTCTCCCACCCAATGCAAATCAACTAACTGGCCGCTTGCTAATTCCTGAGTTATTGCAACCTTCGGCAAAAGTGTAATTCCCAGTCCGTTGATAGCGCATTGTTTCATGGCGGCTACACTACTGAATTCCAAGATGGTTTCCGGTTGTACGCCGGAATTTGACAAAATGTTTTCCCAAATAATGCGATAGCTGCATTTCGGCTCAGATAATATAAGCGTTGAGCCTTGTAAATCTATTGGTTTGACTGTACCTTTAGTTGTTAAAGGATGACCGGCTGCGGCGACAACCACCATTGGTTCAGCTGAAATAGTTGTGGCAATTAATTCAATATGATGGGCTTCTTGCCGAAAAAAGAAGGCAACATCTATGATATGACTTTTTAACCAGAAGTGAAAATCATCGCATGTCCCGGTCTTAAGCACTATTTTCACCGAAGGATGGCGTTTGCGGTATTCTTGTAATACCATTGGCAAGCGAGTAGCGCATAATGACTCAGGTGCGCCGATTACAATCGATCCCCGGGGGACTGCCGAACCGGAAACAGCTTCTTTGGCTTCGACGGAAAGATGTAATATCTGTCTGACATAGGTTAAAAAACATTCACCATCACCTGTTAATATAACTTGTTTTCCGAGACGTTCGAATAGCTTTGTATCTAGTTCTTGTTCCAAAAGTTGAATCTGGGTAGTAATGCTGGACTGAGCATATCCTAGAACTTCTGCAGCCCGGGTAAAACTGGCTGTATTCGCAACTGCGCAAAACGCGTGTAACTGCCTGAATTCCATACCTATCCCGACCTCTTATCAAATTTTCTGATTAGCTATATTACAATTATCAATTTTACAGATGTTACTTACTATGATACTATAATTTATATGAATTATCCATCATTATCCATAAATGGTTCATTATATGTTAATTTTTTTGCCGGAAGAATCTAATTGAACGATTTGAAAGAGGTGAAAATCAATATGAATCAACTTGTGACGGTTCGCCCAGCCAGAGACGAAGACGTTCTTGGCATTTGGCGTTTATTGCATAGCAATTGCAAATGTATCAGCACGGATAACCTTACTAAGAATGTGCAGAATTTTTATGTTTTATTACACGGAACAAAGCTGTTGTCAGTCTATGACGATAGTCCAGGCAGTATGGAACGGCACCAGGCAGCAACTGTCCATCCACTGTATCCTGAAAAATTATTAGGGGAGATTATCGCCAACGTAGTCAAAAATGTAATTCTTATAAATAAGAAGCCTACTAGGTAAAGGAAGATTATAAACTGATAACTCCCATGTTGGCCGGCCAATTTTGTACTCTGGCAAGAAGGCTGCGCCACTGCACTGAAGTCAGAACAACCTGTCCCGGGTCGAGAACATGAGCTGGTATCCGGAAGTTTTCCGTGCTGCCTAAGCCAGTGCCGGACAAATCACCGCCATAGGCGGAAATTGCCACCCGGTCAATTTTTCTTAAAGGGAGGGTCTGACCCAGGAAAAAGTCTTTACTTACGATTGCTCTCATAATAAATAACCTCCTTATTTGTCTTTTTGGGAATACATTAATGTTTTGATAATTCAATTCCTAGGAGTTTGTTGCAAAAGTCATTTTGGTGCAAGCCCGTCCACAATATATCTACATTTATCTAACGATAAACCCTATATTAAAGGCTGTTACAAAATACCCGTCTCTGTCGTTAGGCCTTTCAGTAGTAACCAGATGTGCCTTTGCTGTGCGGGTTTCCCGGGCGTTTAACATCGGGGTATTTTATAACAGTTTAAAGAATATTAAGGAAAGTGTGTTTTTTGAAATACACTCTATTGTGGACATCTTGGATGATTCAAGGGTTTTGCAACAACCTCCTAATTAAATAAGCTTTTTGCTTTAAGTATATAAAAAATTTGCCCGCCTGTAAATAATATTAATTGTTATTTAACAATTAATATCTAATTAAGTATTGTGTCAGCATCTGCGATGTAAGAAGAGTCGATGAATTCAAAACTACTTTGGATTCATCGATTTTTTTTCGCCGGAAATTATATTTATTGTTGCACCATTTTGCACAAGATGGTACATTTTGGTGGCCCCATTCGATAAAACTGCAGGGAACCATATTTAATCCATTCACGAAATGATGGGGTTCAGCGTTTTGGTACGTATATTGCATAATACACTTTTCAGATATATAAAGCCGTAAAGTAAGGAGG
>JAEYSJ010000285.1 GCA_023434855.1 Bacillota bacterium
AATCAAACCGTATTCCCCCTCTCCACCAAATAGGTTTATGTCTGCTTTTACTCGATGCAGCGGTTATTTTTTTGCAAGATTTCAGCGACACTCTCAAGCAGCCGCATTCTGTCAAGCTTGAATTCATAAAGATCAAACCCGGCCCGCAGTCCTTTTTCCTTATGCCCGTCACCTGTCAGTGATGTGAGAGCAATGACCGGAAGGTGTTTTAAGGTTTCGCTGGAACGAATGGCCCGTACCAATTCAATACCGTTCATAACAGGCATTTCAATGTCACTTATTACTACATCTACTTTCTTTTCTGACAATAGCTGATAAGCTTCGCGTCCATTTTCCGCAGTAATAACTTCGTAGCCTTCGCTTTCCAAATAGCTTTTAGTATTTCTCGCAAAAAAGACCATATCTTCGACGAGAAGTATTACTGCTTTTTTTGCGCCAGACATTTCACCGGCATATTTTGTGGCAGTTTTTTTCAGCTCGGCACTATTCCGGCCATAGTATTCAGGCGCCGCCTTTTGCAGCAATTCATGCAGATTTACCAGCGTAACTACCGTATTATCAATCATAGTCGATCCAGTGATCCCCTGTCCACAAACCCCATTCGCATCAAGGCGTATGGTGGTCAATACAGTGTCATGGATTTCTTCAGCGATAATTCCAACAGGATACTTCAGCATTTTCGGCAGAATAATATAGATCCTGGAAAGACTATTTTTTCTCTGCGAAATAGGCAGGTAATGTTCGGGCCGTATTACCCAGACCGTTTCTCCCTGAAAAGAAAAATAGTATTTTCCACCGATCTTTTGGATGCATGAAGGCGGGATTTCCTGAACTCGCGCTACCATAGTCAGATCAAGCCCCAGCATTTCACTGCCTGAGCATTTAAACAATAATACATATTGTTCATCCCCACCGGATTGGCTTTTTTCTTCATCCGTACTATCAGCCTGTCTCGTAGCTTCCACCAGGTATAAATTTACAGCCGCCCGGATACTTTCCGGATCAATAATCATGGCGATACGACCGTCCCCCAGGACGGTCAACCCTGAATAACGGCCGGAAGTACCAAGTACAGCAGGCACAGGTTTCACGAGAATTTCTTCCGTATCAAATACTGTATCCACTACCAGTCCGTAGCGGTAGTTGCCTGTTTTAATCACAAGTATACGAAACGTTTGCTTTTCATTGGAAAAATAGGTATAGACATTACAATCTTTCCCAGCTGATTCGGGGGAAATCTTGAGTACATCAGACAGACGGATTAGCGGCAGCAGTTGATTGCGAAGCCGTAGAACAGGGTAAGAATGAACAAACTCTATCTTTTTATCATTCTTATCTTCCGGCTGGATGAGCACCAGCTCTTTTACATTGGCCTGAGGTATGGCGAAAGTATCACCACTCGCCTCGACAATAACTGAAGAAATTATCGCTAAGGTCAAAGGCAGTATCAAGCGAAATGTAGTCCCTGTCCCTAACTCAGTCTTAATCTCAATCTTACCGCCAAGTTTCTCTATATTTGTTTTCACTACATCCATACCAACACCCCGGCCGGAAATGTCGGTAACATACTGTGCAGTGGAAAATCCCGGGCGAAAAATAAAATTTAGTATTTCTGTCTCACGAATCGCTGTAATTTCCTTTTCAGCTAACCAGCCTTTTGCTAAGGCCTGCTCCTTAATCTTCTCGATGTCAATCCCGGCACCGTCGTCACTGATATCAATAATCACCCGGCCGCTCTCGTGATAAGCATGGAGAAAGATAGTGGCCGTCGCCGGTTTATTTTTCAATACTCTGGTTTTTGGCGGTTCAATACCATGGTCAAGTGCATTTCGTACCAGATGAGTTATTGGATCAAGCAGAGCTTCGATAATTGAGCGGTCAAGTTCAACATTCATTCCCTGCATGACCAGCTCAGCCTCTTTATCCATTTTCCGGGACAATTCCCGGATAATCCGCGGAAATTTGTTAAAAACATTAGCTACAGGCTGCATCCTGGTTCGCATTACTTTTTCCTGCAAGTTCGTGGTTAAGTTGTCGATTCCTTGGGCCACGATATCCAGCTGAGGTACATCTTTACCGGCATTCTCAGCAATCCGCAACAGTTGATTGCGGCGCAAAACCATTTCGCCGACCATATTGAGTAAATCATCCAGTAGTTCAATCCCAACGCGAACACTAGCTCCCCTGACTTCCCGGCCAGACTGGCCATTTTTTAACGGTGGTACAGCGGGAATAACAATAGTAGCTGGAGCGATCTTCTGCGCCTGCACTTTCGGCAAAAATGATATTACATCTGTTAAGTGGGATGTAATATCGCAACTTTCGTTTTCTGCAGGATTACTGACAAGCTCTTTTAATACATCTGTTGCCAGTAACAATGCATCAATCATATCAGGTGTCACATTGACCCTTTGATCCCGCAGCGCTCCAAAAAGATTTTCTATCCCATGAGATAGTTCCACTATTTTATTTAACTCGAAAAAGCCGGCCGTACCCTTTATATTATGAACAGCGCGAAAAATCCGGTTAATCATCGCAATATCGCAGTCGCCATCTTCCAGACACAGCAGGCCTGCTTCCATTTCGCTGATATGAACCTTTGATTCCTGAACAAATTCATTTAACAGATCGCTGATCATAATAGTCACCACTCAAAACATCAATTTATATCAGTAAGCTGATGCAGACTACACCTTAAATTTTTCAACTAAAACCTCGAGCCGCTTTGACATTTCTCCTAAATAATGGGCGGATTCGCTGGTCTGAACAGCTTTTTCCGCCGTATCAGCGGTAGCCGCATCCGCCTCCTGAATATTTTCAATGATCTCTTGGGCTCCCTGTGCAATTTCTTTAGTGGTAAAGGCGATGTTGCTCATGACAACCGCCATTTTTTCCGTACTGCCGGCAACATCAACTGACTTGATGGAAATTTCAACACTGGCCTCAAACATATCCTTCACACGGTTTGATGCTTCCGTCGCACTCTGGGATACTTGCCCGGCATTTCCGGCGATGTCGATTATTTCCTTGCTGATTGTAGCTACCTGCTTCACTCCGACGGATAAGGCATTGGAAATATCATCAACACTTTGCGACTGTTCGGTAACGGCAGATGCAATTGTACGGGTTATATCAGTTGTCTCGGAAATAACACCGGCAATTTTGCCTACTGCAGTTACGGCTGCGGACATATCATTTTGCATTTCCTCGATCTGCTGGGCAATCAACCCGGTTGCCGCAGCTGTTCTCTTGGCCAGTTCTTTTACCTCTGCGGCTACAACCGCAAAACCCTTGCCTGCTTCACCGGCACCTGCCGCTTCAATTGTTGCGTTAAGCGCCAGCATATTTGTCTGCTCGGCAATACTCCGGATAATATCGATAATTTTATTAATTTGCTTTGTCGTAGCATTGAGTTTCTGGATAATGGCAGATGTTTCCCGGGACCGTACCTCAGCTTCAACAGTGATCGTCAGCGAATGCTCACAGTTTTGGCTTACATCATTAAGTGATTTATTAATATTTTCCACAGCTTGGGACACATTGTCCATAGAGTTGGATACATCGCCGGCCGAAACAGCTAAACGGTTAATGCTCTGCGATATTTCTTCAATTACCGCACTAACCTGCTTTACTTCTTCGGCGATAAGTTCCGCAGACTGAGCCGCACTCTTTGAAGCTTCCGACATTTGATACGCCAAATCAGCAACGGAGTCAACACTGCGGCTGACCTCCTCGGTTGAACTCGCAGTTTCTTCGATGTTCGCCGATATCTGTTCACCTGTTGCACTCATGGTGCATATCTGAGCACTCATCTCTTCGCTATTCGCGGCTACATTTGTTGCAATATCAATCAAATCTGCGGAAGAGTTCTTCAAATCAATCGTCGCATCACGAATATCCCCTATCATCCCGCTTAAAACATCAAGTGTTTTATTCACAGTCCTTGTTAACACTCCAATTTCGTCTTCTGAATAGACTGTGCCCCGGGCTCTGATATCGCCTTCTTCGACTTTAGCCATTAAGTTCTTTAGCTCCAGAATCGATTGCCGCATCGCTGAACCAAAAGCCAGAAACAGCGGTAATAGTACTAATAATAGAATAGACAGATTCCCGGAGATTATATAAAATTTATGTTTGTTGTATTTGTCAAGCCTTGCTGTCAGTAGATCGTCAAGCATTTTAACCTCAGCTTCATATAACTGAATGCTTTCCTGATTAAAACGCTGGCCACTTTCTAACAGTATTGCGGGAGCAACACTTTTTCCGTCAGAACCGGAAATCTTCATTACCAGTTCAAGATAATTGGTTAATTCTTTGTTCATTGCCGCCACTTGATTGTCAAGTCTATCCTTAACTAACGGGTTTTCTTTATAAGCTACCTGCAAACCCCGTATTGTGTTCTCTATATTGGATTTTATCAGCCCGTTCAACTCCAAAATATTGGCTCTCTCTTCAACGGTTACTTCCCGTCCGGCAGCATGAACGCCAAGTAATCCGGCTTGCACAGCTTTGTTAATAATAAACGGCATTTTAGTGATGACAGTATCCATGGTGTAATAACTGTCAAGGGCGGGATCCAGAATTAAGTTGGAATTATCACCAATCTGACTTATGAAATCCATTACATCTCCTGCTAATTCGGCATACAGGGAAGCGGCTTTTTCAGGCGGGACAGTAAGACTTTGTATTTTAATTCTCTGCCACTTCTCTTTTATCGTTTCCCATTTTTCATGGGTTTTTAATGCTTGTCCAAATTTTTGATCCACTATATCGATCTCATTTATATATTTGTCAATTTCTTGCTGTTTGCTAATTATTTTTTCTTTCAGAACGCTATCGCTGTTATTTGACTGATAAACATTCATCTGCTGTTCCTGCAGGGAAATAAAAAAGGGAATAATTGTTTTAACATATTCAGCGCCGGCTTTTTCTTTTTGCGTAAATTCTATATTTGCATTCATTTCGTTAACAAGACAATACATTAAAACAAATACTTGAACAGCAAATATGAGGCCGATTAATAAAAACTTGTATGCATATTTCATCCTATTCATGAACTTTACAACCGGAGACAAAATTTTATTAACCAATGGAATTCCCCCGTATTTGAATTATTCAGAATATAAGTTGATGTTGTTTAGAATAAAAGAAATATAACTAACAACTATTCAAAAAGCTTGAAAGATAAAAAAAATGCCCCTTTTGTTATGCTGAAAGGGGAATACGTGTTATTAGCCTTTTATAAATATATTAGAAATTGATTTTTTATGGAAAACCGAACGAGCTTTAGCTCATTTTATAATACCAATTAATTCGACAACTGTCAACAAAATATGTAATTTTTTAGCAAATATTAGTCATGTTTTGCTGTCGAAAATCTCATAAAAAAACGCCTGGCGGTTTTGGAATTTGCTTAACAGGAAACAATACAAATTCCTTGGCGTTCTTGGCACCTCTGGCGGTTACATCGTTTGTTTCCGCTCGGATAACTTAACCATTCCCATTTATTGTTTGTCTTCGAAATACTCGAACGCGTCGATGACATCCATAAAGACTCCATCAAAATCTTTGGCTAAAATCATATCAAGATATGCATCCGTAGAACCGAATAAGAGTCGTTTCCAATCCTCAGTCCAATATTTGACTTTCCTGTTTCCTGTCCAGTCAGGATTTTTTTCCATAATCCAATCCGGCGGAAATTGTGACCATGCTCCTTGCCAATATGGACGATATTCTTCCGCCTCACCAACGCTCATATACGCGAATACTAAGCGGTATGCGCCGTTTTTCTTAATCTTGAGGGAAGCAACTTCGGCGGATGATAATGGTTCACTATTGAAGTACAGATCAATAATAAGCAAGTCGTAGTTAGTATTTCGCAATTTCTGGAGATAGCTTCGCTTATCGGCGAAGTTTTGCGGATTTAATATGACAAGAAAGTTTTTTGCTTGTTGTAAATTATGAATATCACTATCATTCTCGCGGTGTATCTTACCGGGATAGGGGGGTATGGTATCAAGCTGCCGGCTGTCGGCGGCAAAAGCAATGAAGCCGCTTTTATCATTAAGCTGATAAGACTTTTCGCTATTTTGCCTGTCTTTACAATAGTCGATATTAAATATAGGAAGTTTGTGAATCAGCGGAACCGCTAAAGCCCTTTCAAGCTTGGCCCTGACAGCAGAAGGGGTTCTGATATCATCTTTCATTTCCCAGCCATAATGAAAGCTTTCCATAGCTATGCCGTCAATACTGTTTAACAGTCTCATGAGAGAATTTCCACTCACTTCTTCCGGTTGAAAGAGCTCAAGCCCGTTGTTCCCAATAACCTGAAATGACCGGTTCCTCGCCTTGGCGTAAAGACTGATTTGCTCAATTAATAAAATCATTTCTTCTTTATAATTAATAGCAGGCATAGCTACTGCCTGGTTTTGTACAATGGATCTCTCCCGGCAAATTGGGTTTGACATTACACAATAGATTATAAAAATACTAAAAACAAATCCAATAACCCGTAATACTGCCTTTTTCATTTATTTCACAACCTAACAACAAGTATATTTTACATACTTACATAGTACCGCAAATAATAGTTATAGCCATGATAGGAATTGCCGGGTGACTCATCCTTCATATAATATTTTTCAATGTCAAGGGACAGCCGTCTTTCCGGTGTGAAGTCAATATCATAGCCAAACCCGCCGCTATATTTTGTCCGACCGTTAATAATTAAATTAGTCAGCGGATCATAGCTGCTTCCTGAGCTATACATGATATCAGTCATTACCCGGAAGGTCTGTTTTTCCGTCCTCGCTTTGCTCCAGACAGCACCAAAATATTTGGTGTATAAGGTACTGGTTCCCTCAATACCAGCAGCGGCAGGATCTGAGGAAGCATAAGGCTTTGCGGTAGAGTGCCAGTAATATAGCATCAGATTCTGATCTTGAGCCAACTTCCGGTTGTAAGTCATTTTAACGTCAAATTGATCGCCTTCCCGGTAATCAATACTGTTTTCTTTCGTTGTGCCAAAACTGGTATGTGTTAGTTCGCCGGCTAATTGATACTTTTGTCCCGCATGCTGCCAGCGTAAAGTTTTCGTCCATTCATTTCCCGGATTTATCTGGCCGTTGGTGATACTGCCGTCATAAGTATAACTTCCCCGGAAGGAATAATAATTTTCAATTGTCCAGGTATCTTCCTCACCGATTTTGCGACTGATGCTTACTCCCGGGGTATAATTCCATCCTTCCCCAAAACGACTCATTCTTACTAAGTCTTCAGACATAATTGCATTAGTACCATTTAATTTAGACTTGCCTGTAGGCAGATTAATAGCAAGGCTGCAGCGTACCAAATATTTTTTATTTAAATTATTATGAGCAATACTTAATGTGGTATCTGTCCATGTTGCAACCCGCCCGTCAGCAGCCGGTTTGTTTTCTGAAATTATGTAGGCTGTGCTCAAGCCGTATTCCATACTATTATTGGCGTAACTAAAGTCATAGGGTTGATAAAACTGGTAACCACTGCGGCCATGGTTATCCCGCCAGGAATAATATTGGCTCGCCGCTGCAAAAAACCTGCTCCTTTTAACAGGTTCCAGTTGTTTTTTTGCTTCAATAAGTGCCGCCTTTGACTCAACAAGATCGGTTTCAGCCAAATTTAAAGCCGCTTTGGCATCAGCAAGCTCTAATTGCGCATCAATGACAGCCGCCTTGGCATCATTTGCTTCCTCCCTTACACCAGCTGATGATTCCACCTTTTCTTCGGCTGCGGCTAGCCTCGCTTCAGCCATCTCAACGGCAATTGCCGCCTCATTAGCCCGCTCTTCAGCAGCAGCGGCCTTTGCATCGGCGATAGCATAAGCCCTGTCCGCAGCCGCCTCTGCTGCCGCAATAGCCTCATCAGTCCGGGCTTCATTCTCTTCAACCACCTTAACAGCAGCGGAAGCCGCCGCTGCAGCATCAGCGGCGGCCTCTGCTTCCGCTTCCCTGGCCTGCACAGCAGCTGCCTCAGCCGCCATCGCTTCTGCATGCCTGGCCTTTTCCACGGCTGCTTTTGCAGCCGCCACCTCTACCTTTGCCGCGGCTTCAGCTGTTTCGGCCGCTTGTGCTTTATTTTCAGCTTGATCAGCTGCCAGTTGTGCGGCAACAGCCGAAGCTTGCGCAGCAGCTTCGGCGGCCTCCAATTTCGCCACTTCCGCCTCAGCCTTCGCCAGCGCTGCTTCGGCCTGCGCAACATTCGCGACAGCTTTGGCATGATCGGCAATTGCTTTAGCCTCTACTTTTATTAAAGCAGAGGTATTCTTTGCTTCATCAGTTGTATTAACAGCACCGTTAATTGCTCCCGCCACACCGACACCTGACTGTACCAGCAACAGGCTGCAAATAAAAGAGATAATCTTACGATTATTCATACACCTCTCCCCTTACCCCATTTCATCCTAAATAGTGAATAGAACAATAAATCATAAAATTACTTGTTTTTTTAATTGTAAAGTTTTCTCACAAACTTGGTCAAAGGACCAGATTTATTGTCACAAAAAACCGGCAGGGAGCAAAATACAAAATAATCAATTCTTCTGCTATAAT
>JAEYSJ010000311.1 GCA_023434855.1 Bacillota bacterium
GAATGATCTTGGCCGGGTATGTGCGCCTGGTACGGTAACGGTTGAACGGTACATGCAGGTGGAAATGTTTTCTCACGTAATGCATATTGTTTCCGATGTTGGCGGAACAGTGCGGTCAGACTTTGGACCGGTCGATGCCTTGCAAGCTTGTTTCCCGGCCGGTACTCTCAGCGGTGCCCCGAAGGTGCGGGCGATGGAAATTATTCACGATTTAGAAAAAACTAACCGGGGAGTTTATGGCGGGGCAATTGGTTATATTGATTTTAAGGGAAATATGGACACATGTATAGCGATCCGTACAATGACAGTTGCGGACAAAAAGGTGAATGTTCAGGCAGGGGCCGGTATTGTATATGACTCGGTGCCTGAGCGGGAATACGCCGAGACTTTGCATAAGGCTGGGGCATTACTCAAGGTAATAGCCGGGGGGAATGAAACATGAAGACGGTAATTATAGACAATTACGACTCCTTTACTTATAACTTGTATCAGTATGTTGCCGCCTTAGGCCATGATGTCAGCGTTGTGCGCAACGATGTCGTCACTGTTCAGAATATTGCTGACATGAACTGCCGGTCCATCATCATTTCACCCGGACCGGGAACACCTGATGAGGCCGGCATCAGCAAGGATGTAATAGCTTATTTCGCCGGAAAAATACCTGTTCTGGGAGTATGCCTTGGACACCAGTCTATCGGTGAAGTCTTTGGCGGAAAGGTAGTAAGGGCACCGGAGCCTGTTCACGGCAAAGTTTCTCAAGTGGAACATAAAGGTACGGGTTTGTATCAGGGTTTATCCCAACCTTTTGTTGCCGGAAGGTATCACTCCCTGGTTGTGGCGCAAAAAGGTTTACCTGACTGTCTGGAGGTGACAGCAGTCAGCCAGGACGGTTTGATTATGGGACTTAGGCACAGGCAATTCGCGGTGGAAGGCGTACAGTTTCATCCGGAATCGGTGCTTACTCCTGAGGGGATGAAGCTTCTGAAAAATTTCTTTGCGCAGATCCGGGATTAGTTTAAATGTGATCTTACTATTGAAGAACACGTCGGAATGTGTTATATTGAATTCAATAATCACATATACCTTAAAAATGATGAACAGGAAAAGTAAGTGCAGTGCCTTGGTAGCACAGAGAGTCGGGGATGGTGGGAGCCCGGTACGGGGGATGCACTGAAGTTCACCTGGGAGTTGCAGGCTGAAGTCCTAAATTATAAAGAGGCTGGTTCAAAATGTTCAGATGCTAGGCGCCTGGGATTCCGAGGCCGGAGGCGTACGAGTTGTACGCTGAGGACCTCGGAATCCCAGGCAACGACGCAGATGGGCGTTTTCAACCAGACTCTCGATGGATGGTAGGTTTTGCCGGACACCTTCGCCGTTACTAGGAAGGGGAGTATCGGTTGATCCTGTACTTTGGATTAAGGTGATCTGTCCTACGACAGATAACAAAGGTGGTAACGCGAGAACAGCTCTCGTCCTTTATGGACGGAGCTTTTTTATTTTAGGCTCTGTTCGCTTTTTGCATCGCTATTTTACCACTTGTCCCTAATGGCGGCTCATAATGACCTTTATCTTTTCAACGAGGGTTTTCATAATCACTGCTATGGCGAAATAGATGGGGAAACTGTAGTAATGTTTCCACTTTACAGCCACATAATAGCCCATCTTTACAGTAAGTGGCTCTAAGATGAAGCTAAAAAGACCAGACATTAGGCAAGTGGCAATAAGAAAGCTCTTCCAAGTCCGATAGTATTGATAGACCAATGCATAGATGATTGGTAGCAAAATATAATCTATCGCACTTGCAGGAGGAAAAACAGGTGTCAAGTCTCTTGTGTAATACCATAAGCCGAGTTCATAGCCTACTTCATCCATCCAAATGGTTATGGTCATAACTGAGAAGCAGTAAAAGACAAGTTCAAGTAGTCTCTTTTTGTCCATAAGTTTCCACCATATTGCTATGGACACTGCCGCTAAAGCTAACTGTAACCACCATCTTATGGTATTGAAGTCGGTGTCTATCCAATTGTCGATACGAGCATATGTAAGATTCTTCAAGGCAAACGCAATTTGTTCGTCAGTAGGTGAGGTGGGAAAAGTTCGGATATGTTCAACCATAATCATACGGTCCCTTTCATTCATCTGAAATGTACTGACTATTTTACCCAAAAGGTGTAGGAGCAATACATTATGCGAACAGAATCTTATTTTAAAAGCGGAGGGGTATTTACTGATGACTGAGAATCAACAGGTTGCTAAACATAAAATTGTAGGGTATCTCGGGCCGCAGGGAACTTATAGCGAGGAAATGGCCTTAAGCCTTTATCAACAAGAACAGTCAATGGCAGACTTTATGCCCTACCCCAGCATTGATGCCGTTATCCGGGCGGTGGAAGCAGAAGTGATTACAGAGGGGGTTGTGCCAATTGAGAATTCTCTCGAAGGATCGGTTAATGTTACGCTTGATGTTTTAGCCCACGAAGTAGAATTGTTTATTACCAGAGAAATGATTAAGCCGATAAAGCATCATTTGTTGGTTAATAAAGATTATGACCAAAGTAAACCGATTAAGGCGGTTATTTCTCACTATCAGGCACTGGCTCAGTGCCGGCTTTATCTGGCCAAGTTCCATCCTGACGCCGAGTTAAAGGTGGCGGACAGTACAGCAGCGGCAGCCAAAATTGTCGCTGAGGGTATGCCAGACTGTGCCGCAATTGGCAGTATACGAGCCAGTCAGCTTCACGGTCTTACAGTTGCGGCTGACAATATTCAAGACCAAAATAACAATTGTACTCGTTTTATTGTGCTCAAACGTCGACCGGATACGGGAAAGGACGGGTGCCGTAAAACATCAGTAGTATGTAAAATAAATGGGGAACGGCCGGGCAGTTTGTGCGAATTTCTACTAGAGTTCGCTAAACGGGAAGTCAACCTGACAAAAATAGAATCCCGGCCAGCCCGGACCGGTCTGGGAGAATATATTTTCTTTTTCGATGTTGAAGGTAGTGTTAGCGAGGAAAAAGTGAATGCTGCCATAAAAGCAATAGAGATGAAGAGCCTATGGTTTAAGAATCTGGGGTCATATTTATGTTCTAATCAATGTGACAATCTGATATAGTAAAAAAGCCCTTCTGCGGAAGCTAGCTTGCAAGGAACGGATTAACTGCCAGGTACGCCAAGTTCGCCAAGGAAAACATGAAGAAAAAATTATAATCTCTTGCCAAAAAAGGCTGCCAGTCTGGCAACTGAAAAAAGATATACTTTCTTATTTTTAAGTAAAAACCGGAACCTGGAATAAATAGGTTCCGGTCAAATGTGCAATTAACGGATGACGTGATGTATGCGCAAATCAGGTATATCTCTAAGATCAATTACAGTGCCATTTTCCAATTGGACCATAGAAAGTGATGGTGTTTCGGTATTGGTGAATACAACTCTGCCTTTTCGTCCGTCATTAAGGGTTACCATATTGCCTGACAGAAAATTTTTCATATTGTCCGAAAAAGTAATACATGTTTTGGCATGCAGGTGGTAAACTTCATCATGCAACCTTTCCAGGCTGGTATAGGGGCTGAATGACCCTGGTTCATCACACTTTATCGTTAGTGCCTCATCATACAAATCGGCGATGGCTACTATTTTGGCATAAGGATGTATGTCTTCCCCAGCCAGGTTGCGGGGATAGCCGCTGCCATCCTCACGTTCGTGGTGGTCGGCTACAGCTTGCAGCACGCTAAGGGCTACATCCGGTATTTTACTGACAAGCTCGTGGCCGAAGAGAGTATGCTGTTTATATAATTCATAATCCTGCGGAGAAAGTCGGTGGGTCTTATTTAACAGATTTGCCGGTAGTTGAGATTTTCCTATATCATGCAATAAACCCGCAAAAGAGATAGCGTTTATACTGTCAGGCGGAAATTTAAGCCAGGTGGCAATAAGAGCGGAAATAGCACTGACATTGACGCTGTGGCGAAATGTATAATCATCACAAGGCGGAAAGTTATATAACTGATCAATGATATTACCTACGACCGCTACATTTTCCGTGATAGCATCGGCTGTTGCCTGAAACTTATCCAAAGTTTCCGCCGAGATTTCTTGTGACTGACGAATTTCGTCAAAAGCTTTTTGTACTACACTGACAGACTGGTTATAGCTATTAACGAATTGCTGAATTTTGGGATCAGCAATAGGATTATTTATTACCTCAGCATATATATGTACTGTGGAGATGTCCCAAGTTTGTAGCTTCCTAATCGTATGTTTGTTGAGAATTGCTCCTTGATTAAGAAGTACATTACCATATTCAGAACAAACATCCTGTGCGACTTCCATACCCGGTACCAGAAAATCCACTTGCTGTTCGACTATTTTAACGGAAGACGAACGGTCATGATTGGCCATATAATTATGAACACCTCACATACATAAGTGGCAATATATATATACAATGGTTATTATATCTAATTCGACATAATATAATAAATTCCTTGTAGAAAAATTATTTTTCGGGAAAAACTAAACTATGATTTTAGTTCAAATAGTAGTACAATTTTGTCCAGGTCGTTCATAGTAAAGTAACAAATAAAATGGGGGTGTTATGTATGGTAGAAAATTGCTCAACCATTATGGCTATTTTGCAAGAAAATAGAGTGGAAACCGCAGTTAAGGTGCAGGACATTCTAACAAAATACGGCTGCCATATCCGGGTCAGATTGGGCCTGCACGAAGCAGCCGTAAGCAGTTGCGCGAGGGATGGCCTGATTTTGCTACAACTATGTGCCGATAAGGCTTTATCGGCAGAAGTAGAAAAACATTTGCAGTCTATTCCTAATGTAAAAGTAAAGTCTATGACTTTAGATTTCTAGTTTACCGAGCGCGGCTAGCCGCGCTCACATTTAGTCTTGTCGGAAAATAGTTATTCCAGCATCTTAAGATCAATTAGATTACTCCCCGTCTTAAGGACTTGGCAAAAGCCAAGTCTTATTAATATCAAGAAAGTTCCTGAGTCGTAACGTGTTTCTATTTGTCGACTGGCAGTATGCATTGACAAATACAGGGAACAATTATATACTGTGAAAAAATGAATTGTGTGGACCCAAGGGAGATACAGCAAGAATGAATGATTAAAAATAAACACTGTTAAAAAGGTTTAGAACGGAATTTTTAACAGTCTTTAAGAGGTGGGACAATGGATAAGGCAAAAGTATATTTCATGCCTGTGACTGATGGCCTTGCTGAGAACAAGCAGGCGGCCGCAATGAAAAAAATTTTTGAGAAATCCGGTGCAGCCCATATAATTTCACAGAATGATTTTGTAGCTATCAAACTGCATGTTGGTGAAAAGAAAAATATTACCTATGTAAAGCCCGGGCTTATACGGCAGCTTGTGGAAAAAGTTCAAGATCAGGGTGGCCAGGCTTTCTTAACTGAAACTTCCACGTTATATAAAGGTGAACGGGAGAATGCTGTAAAACATATCATGCATGCCCATCGCCACGGGTTTGGTATTGAAAATATAGGTGCGCCGTTTATTATGGCTGACGGATTGGCTGGCAACACGGAATTTGAAGTTGTTATTAATGGGATCTTGCATTCCAGTGTTAAAGTTGCACGGGAAGTTATGACTGCTGATGCATTATTGGTTGTTTCTCATCCCACCGGACATATTGCTGCCGGACTTGGCGCCTGTATTAAGAACCTGGGAATGGGTCTTGCCAGCAGGATGGGTAAAATGCGGCAACACTCTGCGATGTTACCTCAGGTCAGCGCTGAAAAGTGCCGCTATTGCCAAAAATGCATAAAATGGTGTCCCAAGGCAGCCATTATTGAAAAGGATGGTAAAGCATTTATTGGCACTGAAAAGTGTATCGGCTGTGGCGAATGTCTTGCCGTATGTCGTTACGACGCTGTAGAATATGACTGGAACGCTGAATCCGGTTTTATGCAGAAGAGCATGGCTGAACACGCTTATGGTGCTGTTAAAGACAAACGCGATAAATGTTTTTATTTTAATGTAATGATTGATATGACCAAAGACTGTGACTGTTTCAATGTGGAACAGCATAAGCTCATTCCCGATATTGGGATTTTAGCTTCTGCAGATCCGGTCGCGATAGATATGGCAACACTGGATTTAACGGCTCGCGCTCATGGGAAGACACTTGCGGAGATGTCCTATAGCCATCATAATGCCATGATTCAAATCGAGCATGCCGCAAAAATCGGTATGGGGTCAATTGAATATGAATTAGTTACTATAAGTTAATTTATGGTATAATTAAAGTGTGTTGAAAACACGCAACCACAATTCGTAAAGTCCGTTGAAAAAGGTTCATATGCGAGGCACGATGAGAACGCGAGTGAAATCGTACTTGTTTGCGTACGATGAGCGAGCGCTCGCAGGAGTAACGAAGCAGATGGGCCTTTAGCAGCGGACTTGATTGAGGGAGAAAATTGAAAAAGACTAATGCCGCTCGTATTTTGGATGGATTGAAAATTAAATACGAACTTCAAGAATATAAGGTAGATGAAGATGATCTTAGCGCCGAAAATGTGGCACGGAAGGTCGGCCTGCCGCCGGAGCAGGTTTTTAAAACCCTGGTGGTCCGTGGTGATAAGACAGGTGTGCTGATGGCTTGCGTTCCAGGTTCGGCTGAGCTTAATTTGAAGTCTTTGGCCACGGCGAGCGCCAATAAAAAGGTTGAAATGGTACCACTAAAAGAGGTGCAAAATTTGACAGGATATATTCGCGGTGGAGTATCTCCTCTTGGCGCGAAAAAACCATACCCCGTTTATGTTGATAATAGTATTACTTCATGGCCAGTTATATCTATCAGTGCAGGAGTGCGCGGTTGTCAAATTGTTATCGCCCCTGATGATTTGGTGCAGGCTGTAAACGCGCATATTTGTGAATTAACGATCCGTTAAAAACAGCAAAATTCTGATGTTTTCTGGGAGGCCGATATGCATTTAACAATTCATGACAGTATTAAGCAGATTATCCCCAATTGCCGGCTGGGCTACATCATTATAAATAATACTAACGTGCGGGGGACGCCTCCGGCTTTGTCACAGGAATTTCTTAAATTACAGTCTGAAGTAGCTAAAATATATAACCTTAATATTTTGCCAACTGTACCACGGGTAGTAGCTGTGCGTAATATGTATAAAAAGCTTGACTTTGATCCTTCACGCTACCGTCCGGCTTCAGAAGCACTTGTCAGAAGGGTGTTGCAAAACAGGGGATTATATTACGTTAATAGTGCAGTTGATGTAAATAATTATTGTTCTATTAAATTTTTGTTGCCATTTGGTTTATATGACCTTGACCGGATAGAGGGCGATGTAGAATATAGAATGGCTTCACCAGGCAGTTATATAAATATTGCCGGCAATAATGTATCAACTGACGGCAAGCCGTTTTTAACAGATAATAATGGTGTATTTGGCAACCCGACTTCAGATGCCAGACGTACGGCTGTAACCCTAAATACCCGGAATCTTTTTTCAGTAGTTTATGCCGACGAAGAAGTAAGTGACGATGATTTAACTGAAATATTAAATTTTACAGCCAAAATGTTTGTCCATTACAATGATGGAACAATAGCAGCCCAAAATATTATTTATGCTTAGAATGTATAATAGAGTGTGTTTCAAAAAACACACTTTCCTTAATATTCTTTAACTGTTGCAAAATACCCCGACATAAAACGCCCGGAAAGCCGCACATCAAGGGCATACCCGGTTTCTGCGCTGAAAGGCTCAATGACAAAGAAAGGTATTTTGTAACAGCCTCTAATATGTATCTGGGAAAGGGGTACCTTATTTATTATGTATATAAGTACGCGTGGAGGGCAGGAGAAAATTTCTGCTGCAAATGCCATTAAAAACGGGATAGCAGGTGATGGAGGATTGTTTGTCCCGGCTTTGATGCCGCAAATGGATAAAGAATCAATAGCCTCATTAACAGAGCTTAGCTATCAGCAACGCGCCTTTATAATTCTTCGTCAGTTTCTGACCGATTATACGGATGATGAATTAAATAAGTGTATTTACGCTGCCTATAATAATGAAAAATTTGATTGTCAGGAAATTGCTCCTTTAGTATCAGTGGGAGAAAACAGCTTTGTCCTTGAATTGTGGCATGGACCAACAAGTGCTTTTAAGGATATGGCTTTACAGTTATTGCCGCAATTATTGTCCACTGCTTTACATAAAACAGGTGAAACCGCAGAGATCGTGATTTTGGTTGCTACTTCCGGAGATACAGGTAAGGCGGCGCTGGAAGGGTTCAGAGACGTAGACCAGATTAAAATAATTGTATTTTTCCCCCGTCAGGGTGTAAGCGAGATCCAGCGGTTGCAAATGATCACCCAAGAGGGCAGTAATGTGGCCGTTGTGGCTGTCAATGGTAATTTTGACGATGCTCAGACAGGCGTCAAGAGAATTTTTAATAATTCACAGTTTAACCAGATACTTGCAACACAAGGGTTTCATTTGTCATCGGCAAATTCGATTAACTGGGGACGCCTGGCCCCGCAAATTGTTTATTATTTTAGCGCATATGCGGATATGGTGCGTGGTGGCCGTATTACGGCCGGACAGCCTGTAAACTTTGTTGTACCTACAGGCAACTTTGGTAATATTCTGGCCGGCTATTATGCCAAAATGATGGGGCTGCCGGTCAACCGGTTAATTTGTGCTTCAAATACTAATAATGTACTGACTGAATTCTTAAGGACAGGAGTGTATAATCGCCTGCGTCCTTTTCATAAAACCTATTCACCATCTATGGATATTTTAATTTCCAGCAACCTGGAACGTCTGTTATATCATATTACCTCCGGCGATACTACAAAGGTATGTTCCTGGATGGACGAGTTGAATACGAATGGCTCTTATACGGTAGGGGAAGAATATTTAAAAGCTATTCAAGAAATTTTCTGGGCAGACTGGGCTGACGACAGTAAGACGGTTAGTAGGATCAAACAAGTTTATGAACGCTTTCGCTACGTAGCTGACCCGCATACAGCTGTTGCCTGGCAGGCTAGCGAGTCATACCGGCAACAGACGGGAGATAAGACACCAATAGTAATTGTTTCCACTGCCAGCCCTTTTAAGTTTAATGAAAGTGTATTAACTGCGATAGGTGGTGCTGACAGTCTGCTGGGGAAAACCGAGTTTTCTATGCTGCAGGAATTATCCAGGATTACCGGTTGGCCTGTTCCGCCTGCATTAGGCGCACTGGAACATAAAAAGATCAGACATCAAAAGGTGTGTGATAAGGAAAACATGACGGCAACAGTGAAGGAATTGCTGGAAAGTATCTAGAAATATTTTTGTACGATTTATATCATAGGAATATGTTTATGTGATATTATGGCTTAGAGTAAGACATTTTTTGCTAACCTGCAAAATCAGCTAATACTGGCGTTGCAGTTTTTTTGCTCTGTATTAGAGTTTAATTAGATCGGTAATTATTAAGAGAAAAATTTAATAATGGCAAGAATAAGTAATTTTGCAGGAATAATTAACTATGCGAAGAATTTATTTATAAAAAGTTTCCGGCATAAGGTGAAATTGGTGAAAAAAAATAGAGTTCTTACGCATTCTATTATTGAGCAAGTAAATATGGAGGCTATAGAAGATTTTTGCCGGCAGATTTTTTACTGCGATCCATATACTTCCATGCATGCTGAACATGTAGCCGACCTGATGGCAGGTTTGGCAACACAAATGACTCTGACTTCGAATGAGATCAATTTAGCATATATGGTAGGTATCATGCATGATGTTGGCAAAATTAAGACTCCGGAACATATTCTTACCAAAAATGGCCGTTTGACTGATGCAGAGTATGCAATTATGAAAAAGCACGCAGACGATGGAGCGGATATGCTGGCTGGTATAGCAGGAGCAGAACCAATAGTGAAGATAATGCGTCATCACCATGAACGTTTTGATGGCACAGGGTATCCCGACGGTCTGCAAGAGGAAGACATTCCGTTGTTTAGCAGGATGCTGTCTGTTTGTGATGCCTTTGACGCTATGACGACCCATCGCTGCTACAGGCAGCCTGTAAGCCTTAATGAATGTTTGCAAGAGATAACAAGGTGTGCCGGATCTCACTTTGATCCGGAAGTTTGTAAGGTCTTCATTGCATTTATACAAGAAAGATTCGGATTTTCCATGGATTCTTTGTAAGGGAAGGATATTTTATGAAAATTAAGCGTGTAGATTCAACAATTAGCACTAATAGACTTCGAGAATCTAAAGAGTTTTATATTAAGTATTTTAATTTTCAGTTAGTGTATGAAAGCGACTGGTATATAGAATTGATACTGCCGGAAATGCCTGGTGCCGGCATAAGTTTTACCTTGCCCCAGCGGGAAGAAGGAGAATTTTTTAACGGAAAGGGACTTATCCTGTCTTTTGAGGTTGACGATGTAGATGCCGAATACCGGCGGTTAAAGGCGGCAGGATTGATTATCTATCAGGAGTTACAGGATAAGCCATGGGGCGAACGCAGCTTTGTAATTGACGATCCTAATGGTGTGCATATTTATATTTATAAATCAATTCCACCTACACCGGAATATCAGCAGATTTACGATTCATTCAAAAAATAAAGGCAAAGAACCCCAGATGTGTGTTATTAATGCATATCTGGGGTTTTTACATGCCAAAAATTGGGGATGAAGGAATATAATCTATACAAGACGAATTTTTTCATGAAAAGAGAAAATATGTACCCCTCATAGTTCGATAGTTTATTTCGACAAGGAAAGGGGAAAATGGAGATGCATAGTGTTGGAAAAAGTGTTAAACGGGTTGACGCTATTGCGAAAGTGACCGGCAAAGCCCAATATGTGGATGACTTTTTTGAACGGGATATGCTCCATGCAAAAATTTTTCGAAGTTCAATTGCCAACGGCTGGGTGAAAAGAATGGATATAACCAAGGCTAAAGCGCTGCCTGGGGTAGTGGCTGTTGTTACTTATGAAGATGTGCCTCAGCATGCCTTTCCTACAGCCGGCCATCCGTATCATAAAGACCCTAAACACCAGGATGTGGCTGACCGCAAACTACTGACCCAGAGAGTGAGGTTGTATGGGGATGAAATTGCCGCAGTAATAGCAGAGGATGAATATACTGCTCTTCAGGCATTAAAGCTCATTACAGTTGAATATGAGGTATATCCGCCCATTTTGACGGCCGAGGATGCTTTGCGGGAAGGAACAGTAGAAATCCATTCCGGCACAAAAAATAGTATCGCTCATTCCAGCTATCACTGGGGTGACATTAATGAAGCGTTTGCTGAGGCGGATTATTTATTTGAAGATGAATTTAAGACCAGTACGGTGCAGCAT
>JAEYSJ010000204.1 GCA_023434855.1 Bacillota bacterium
CGGGACGGAAAATTACGCATCTTCCCGTTGCAGGCCGGTAAATCATGCCAGGTGCTGCCGGCACACACCGGTCCGGTGAACGCTTTGGCGGCAAGCGTTAACGGACGGCTATTGGTGAGCCTGGGGGAAGATAAAAAACTGCGGATTGGGCAGTGTGATTCCGGCAGTGAATTGTGGGCATTTGACGAACAAAACGCCAGCAATTGTCTGGCGATCAACAACAGGGAGGATATGGCGGCTCTGGTTAGTCAACAGGATAATGTTGTGGTTTTGCGGCAGATACGCTGGACTGTGCCGCTGGCTGCCGCTACGCACAAAGACTGGCATTATGCCGGCCAGTTGACTGCTGATCACAGCTTTAACCAGGAAATCCACCGGAATTGCCTGTTTGTACAAAAGTTACTGACAGCTAAATTCAGATATGATTTCATGTTGTGATTTTAAAAGGAGGTGACTACCGTGACGGAGCGATTGGCTATTGATTTTGGGGTGACGAATACTGTGATCGCCTATTGGGATAAGACAGAAGGCCGGGCAAAGTCCCTCTATATTCCGGGAATTTCCCGTCCGGCACGGTATTTGCCTGCGGCAAATGGACCTGATTCAACAGGCATTTATGTTATACCGTCAATTATCCAATACCGGGATGACGGGACAGTTCACCGGATTGGCCAAAGGGTATTTGACGCTAACCGGAATATTGCTGTGGCAACACATGTTTTTTGCAATATGAGACCGGAAGTTTTGGCAGGCAGGCGGACTTTCCGGCAGGCCGGCTCCCGCAGCATCAGCCGTATGGATGCGGCTGCCGACTTTCTTGGTCAGGTTATTCAGAGTGCCGTTGAGGTATTGGGTGGAATGGCGGGGATTACCTTTACGGCCCCAACCACTGCCAATACTGCCATATGGCAGCGCTATCATGACTGGTTGGTGAAGGTAGCCTGCGGCCAGGGGATTCGGCGGGTGCGGTTGCTGGAAGAGCCATGGGCCGCTGCCTGGGGAGCGGGTCTTGGCCTTCAGCCGGGACAGATATATTTATTTCTGGATTTTGGCGGCCGTACAGTGACCGGGACCATGGTACTTGTGGATAATCAGTTAGCGGCCGGTGACAGATTTCTCCGGATATTAAGTCAGACAGATGATGATTTAGGCGGGGTAGACGCAGACAACTGGCTGGCATCAGAAGTGCTAGAACGGTACGGCCTACAGAGTAATACCGCAGTAGAGTTGAGGGAGACCGTTTTGGCTGCCTGTGAAAAAGCTAGGGAAAGGCTGTCGGTTTATGATAAGGCGGAAATCCAGGTATCATGGGGCGGACATAGTATCCAGACAGTTTTAACCAGAATTGAAGTAGAAGAAATTCTCACTGCCAACGGATTTTTGGCCAAAATTGAAGCTGCCTTGCGTCAAGTGTTAAAAGGCGCGGAGGGCTTGGGATATAGTCTTAATTCTCTGCAAGGTGTAGTACTCGCCGGCGGGTTAAGTATTATGCCAAGCGTCCGGGAGCTGGTTTACCGCTTTTTTGCCGGTATTCCGGTCTATGACCGGCAGCCGGTTGATGCTGTTGCCTGCGGAGCGGCGGCTTTGGCCGCCGGGGAAGATGCCTGTGGCTATATTAGGCATAGTTATGGGCTGCGTTATTTGACAGGAGAGGAATATTGCTACAAGTCACTGGTAGTCAGTGGTCTGTTTTATCCCAGTGCCGGGCCGGTAGCCACTGTTATTATCAAAGCGAGTTATGACAGGCAACGGCAGTATGGCTTGTTTATTTACCGGCAGGGTAACGCGGGGGAACAGGACGGCAATATTTGCCTGAATGCTGATAACCCATTGATTATTTCTGTGGAATATCCGGCAGAAAAAGGAGAGGCAGCACTTAAAATTGAATTTTATGTGGATGGCAACAGATGCCTGGTGGCTAAAATCTGGGATTTATCTCAAGGCTGTGTCATTATAGGCGATAAGCCGGTGACGCGGCTGATATAAGCAGATTTGGAAGTAGGGGGGAAACATATGTCACACTTTACTCAGATAGCAACAAAAATAACCAACAAACAACTTCTGGTGGAAACTCTGCGCAACCTGGGCTATGATGTGGAAGAAAACACTGCTATTAAGGGCTATCGTGGTCAGGAAACCCCGGTGAATATTGCCGTCCGCATGCAGCGGGGTTATGACGTGGGTTTTACGTTAAATGCTGATGGTACATATAGCTTCGTCGCCGACTGGTTTGGCGTTGAGGGTACAAATGAACAGGAATTTGTCGCTAAAGTCCAGCAGCAGTACGCGTTGGTAACTGTGATGGACCAGGTTAATCGTCAGGGCTTTAATATTGTTGAGCAGCAACGGGACGAAAATGGCGCAATTCGCATTGTCGCACGGCGCTGGGTGTAGCAAATGCAGAGAGGAGATGGTGGTATGGAAAGTTTCGCTGAGCAATTTGATACATATATCCGGGCAAGGGTTACCTTGATCGTCATCGTTACCTTGGAAGAAGAACGGGCTATTGAGAATGTCCGTACCGTTTGCGAGCAAAAAAATCGCACCTGCCTGTCCTGGGATATAGCCGATGGCTTTACTGTATTAGCCGGACGGACGTCACTTGATCTGAAATGCAAAGACCCGATAGTTGCTCTTGATTTAATGGAAAAAACGGGTATGGATAATACTGGAGTTATCTTTATTTGCAAAGATTTTCACGATTTCTGGAATAATCCGCCTGCCAGGCGTAAGCTGCGTAGTATTGCCCAACGCCTGACTCAGACCAGAACATCAATTGTTATTACGACACCACTGGCGCAAATTCCGGACGAACTGCAGGATGAAGCGGTAGTTATCCGTCTTAACCGTCCTAACAGCGAGGAACTGGATAATGTGCTGGACGGGTTGTTGAAAGGTGCCAATGTGAAATTGAACCTTACAGAAGCAGGCAGGGAAAAGGTAGTGCAGGCAGCCATGGGCATGACAGCCGGGCAGGCCCGCCGGGTATTCTCCAAAGCAATTGTTACCTGCGGCAGTTTGGATGATCGGAGTATTTCTCTTATTACCGATGATAAAGCGCAAATGGTACGTCAAAGCGAGGCGCTGGAATTTATGCGGGTGGATGAAAAACCGGAAAATGTCGGTGGTCTTGGTGTACTGAAAGATTGGCTCCGGCTGCGGGAAAAGGCTTTCACCAAAGATGCCCGTGAATATGGACTACCGGCGCCGAAAGGGATAGCGCTGATTGGTATTCCGGGCACAGGTAAAAGCCTTACTGCCAAGATGATCAGCAACCTGTGGCAGCTTCCTTTGCTGCGATTAGATGTTGGAGCGCTGTTTGGCAGTCTGGTGGGCGAGTCAGAGGACCGCACCCGCCGGGCCCTGCATATCGCTGAAACCATTGCTCCCTGCATCTTATGGGTTGACGAAATTGAAAAAGCTTTTGCTTTTGGATCCGGCGATGCTGGTACCAGCCAACGGGTGTTTGCCACTTTACTGACCTGGATGCAGGATAAAAAAGCGCCTTGTTTTGTGGTTGCTACTGCGAACAACATTGCGGCCCTGCCGCCGGAACTGATGCGCAAAGGGAGATTTGACGAAATATTCTTCCTGGATCTTCCCCATCCCGCAGAACGGCGCGAAATATTTATCACCCATCTGAAAAAACGCAACCGCTCGCCCCGTGAATTTAATCTTAACAGGCTGGTAAAAGAGTCGGAGGGTTATGTCGGTGCTGAAATTGAGCAGGCGGTAATTGATGCCATGTACCTGGCTTTCAGTGACAATATGCGGGAGATTTCCACCGAAGATATTGCCTTGTGTCTAAAACGGCAGGTGCCTCTGTCGGTCTCTCAGCGGGAAACCATCCAATACCTGCGCCAGTGGCTGCATGAGGGCCGCGCCCAGTCAGCCTCCTATCCTGGCGAAATTGCCGGTGACACCGGTCCTGGACAGGTGTTTCTGGAAATAGAGAATTAGGGGAGGGACAGATTGTAATGGAACAGCAAGAATTGGAAATTACAATTGACGCTGATGGCAAGGTAACCATTAAGGTTGCCGGAGCTAAAGGCGGCCAATGTCTGGATATCACCAAACCGCTGGAAGAAGCTCTCGGCGAAGTAAAAGAGCGGGAATTTACCCCGGAATATTATCAAACCCAGGCCGATCCTGACAGGATCAAGACAAACCAGCGATGAGTCGAAGACGCAAGGACGGTCTGATGCTAAACATGGCAGCCTTTCTGTCCAAGTCCCGGGCCAACGGCCCTGGCTCGCGGGCGGTGGTCTGGGTACAAGGCTGTGAGCGCGGCTGTTTAGGTTGCTTTAATTCGCAAATGCAGCCGTTTACGGAGCAGGAAAAGGTTACAGTGGAACAACTTACCGACCGCATTTTAGCAATAGGCGGTATTGAGGGCGTAACCTTCTCCGGCGGTGAACCCTTTGCCCAGGCTACTTCGCTTGCCGCTTTGGCTGAAGAATTGGCAGCGGCCGG
>JAEYSJ010000210.1 GCA_023434855.1 Bacillota bacterium
ACATTGCCTGATCACTTCTTGCTACATCAACATAATAAACATCCTCTACAAGGAAATGATATAAAAAGCCAAGCCGCATAGCAAATACACTAATGCGGCTTGGCTATCATAGATGAAATCACATTAAAATGATCTCATCCTTAGACCCATAGCTTTGCGTCCCTGGCTTTCATCAGGTTTGCCTAAACACCAATCTGAAACTGTCTTTCTTTATCATCTGAGAATTATTTTAATCGGTCAGCAAATCATTTAATTAAATAACATTTTAATATTTATACCATAATTCGCCAAATTCCTGCAATATTTTTAAATATTTATAATTCTTTATAATTATGTGTTTAATATTAATTACCTGGTATTTTGTGCTATGCAGAGTATCCGTAATATCTTTTACATCACTTATTAACGTTTTAAATTTAGGCAAGAAAAAACCGCCCATTTAGGCGGCATCTCTGGATAATCCTTGCAAGTCGGCTTTACAATCATTCAACACAATCAAACAACTCAGCTATAGCGATCATTTACCAAACGGCGTATCTTCGTTCCACAAGGCTTTTTCCACTCTTCGAGTAAACAAATCCATATCTGCTGCGGTCCGTCCTGCGTGAATGGTCAGTCCACGGTAGCTAATAGACCAGCTTCTTTCCTCTATTAGTGACAGTGGGGACGTTCCTTTTTTGACAACATTATTGTGACAAAAAAGGAACGTCCCCAATTGTCCTTCCCAAATTCAGTTCATTGTTCTATCTTCCTGGCAAGAATACAATTCACCGCATGGCGATGTGGGACTCCTGCTGAGTTACAGTCAATGATTGTTTCCTCACACCGCAAAATCTCCCAATCATAGTAGAATCCGGCCAGCTCACCCGATTGATAAAAAAATTCATTTCTCTCCCAATCAGGTGCCAGCTTAATGAACGGCTTTTCGACAAAGACTAGATGAGCATTTAGCCCGCCTGGCTTTGTCTGCTGCTTATACTTGTCAAAATGCTTGCGGCGCTCTGCCAGCGGCAGGAATTGGAGCGAGCCACAAGAGTAGATTACATCGTAAGCTTCCGACAGGTCATAGCCAATCATGTCGGCCTGGAGAATACGAATCGCATAGCCTGACAACTGGCTATAGTGCTTAATTTTTTCCACTCCCGGCGTGGAAATCTCTAAGGCATCCACCTGGAAACCGCATTTGGCAAAAAAAATGGCATCCCTGCCTTCGCCGCTGCCGATGTCCAGCAGGCGTTTGCTTTCAGCGTCGCCCTGCAAGATATTCGCAACCTGCTCAGCAAGCTCCGAAGGCTCTATGCCCCAATAGAATTCCTCTTTCCGATACTCTCCGTCGTATGGCCCCGTCTTACCTATGGCACTTTCCCCGGTCAGCAAGTAATCAATGGATACGCCGAGCAGTCTAGCCAACGGCGGCAGCAGCAGGGTATCTGGGAAGGCATTGCCTTGCTCCCATTTTGAAATCGCTTGCGGCGTTACATTCAGTAAGTCGCCTACTTTTTCTTGCGTATAGCCTTTTTCTTTTCTCAGCGCGGCAATTCGCCGCCCTAGTTCACTGTCATAATTCATCAGAATATCTTCCTTTTCGAGATGTTCAGTACTGACAATCTCATTGTAAGCGAAGCGTTATTGATACGTCCAGCGAACTATGGTTGCAAGTGCGCAAAGCGAATTCAACCAGTAGTTGTTTTTATACTACTGGCTTAACCATATACCGCAGAACGGTTTTTAGTTTATCTGATTGCACTTTTCTCGCATCAGAAAGATAGATTTCCCTATGGCTTAAAGAGCTTCTTACAAGGTTGTTCTTCGCTATAAATTCATTCATTATTTTAAAACTCTGCGGTTCATCATCGTACGAACCTAAATGCAGCATTTGTACCGATAACCCATCTTCAAACGCTCCGAATATCACATCCTCCAGAAACGGATGCGGTTTCTTTTGCTTCACGGTCTCAAATGCTTTGTTTACAACATCCTCTGTGACAAAATCAGGTTGTCTAATCATGATAGTGTATATAAATTCATCTTTGTTTAATGCTTCAGACTTCTTTCCTTCTTCTGTTAAATCCCATAGCCCTTCTAAGGGATACACCGTGTACTCGAAATAACCTTCGGGAATATACCCCTGTTTTGGCATCATTCTAACGGCATAGGCTAATGAATAAAGAACGCCTATCTTTTCTGCGAAAGAATCACTGTTTGGATTTCCTTTTCCTTTTAACATAAAAAATGTTTGTTTGGGAATTGTAATCACTTCAGGAATTTGCTTAGGGAGATATAGGTTATTTTCATGCTTTTTCCATTCATACTTCATTTAGTGGTCCCCTTCCTTATTTTGAATTAACTACGTGCTGGATATGATAAATCCTCTTCAGGGCAATAGGGTAGTTAGTTATATTGAAAAACGCGCAAAAAACCTCAAGCCCTGCAAATACAGAACTTGAGGTCAAAACCAGCACCGTTACCAGTGATACGGTTCTCCCCGGCTAATCCGGAAAGCCCGGTATATCTGCTCCACCAGCAGCAGGCGGATCATT
>JAEYSJ010000373.1 GCA_023434855.1 Bacillota bacterium
ATAATGGCGGCCATCGTCACACACCGGAGATTGAACAGGCATTGTCAGGGTTTGCAGGTTGTGAAGTAGTGATCAGTTTTACGCCGCACCTTATTCCTATGGCGCGGGGGATCTTGAGTACCTGTTATGCCACACTGAATGACGGTGTAAAAGTGGACGATATTGATCAGGCCTTTTATTCGTCATATGAAAATGAGTATTTTATCCGTCTGCTGGGCCATGGCGGTTATCCGGCTACGAAGAATACCCGTGGCTCTAATTTCTGCGATCTGGGCTGGCATTTTGACAGCCGCACAGGACGTGTTGTGGTGGTATCGGCTCTTGACAATCTGGTCAAAGGCGCTGCCGGGCAGGCAGTGCAGAACCTTAACGTAATGTTCGGGCTGGATGAACGCACCGGGTTGACTCAGGCACCGCTATATCCATAAAATAAAAGAGGCTGTTTCAATTTGCCATCGCAGTCAACTAGTATGTTAATGTAGCTACCGTATTCTGCACGGCGCAGCAGATGGGCGTTTTTAAACAGACTATTAGGAGGGGAATTTATGTTAAAAGATATAAACGGCGGTATTACCGCTCCCAAGGGTTATAAAGCTGCCGGCGTGAGGGCTGGCATAAAAAAAAGCGGGCGCGAAGACGTGGCTGTAATTCATAGTATAACACCGGCTAATATGGCAGCGCTGTTTACTACTAATACAATGGTGGCGGCTCCGGTTATTGTATCCCGCCGGGTGGCGGAAACGGGCAAGGCTTCGGCTATTGTGGTTAATTCCGGCTGTGCCAACGCCTGCACCGGCGAGCAAGGTCTGACAGACGCCCGGTCGATGGCACATATAACCGCTAAATTGTTGGGAGTCAAAGACGATGAGGTACTGGTAGCTTCTACCGGGATTATCGGTGTAAACTTGCCAATGGAAAAACTTGCCGCAGGTATTAAGCAGGCAGTAATAGAATTGTCAGAAGATGGTCATGAGAAAGCCAAACAGGCCATAATGACTACCGACACTTTTTCCAAGGATTGCGCTTATGAGTTCATGTTGGGCGGCAAACCGGTACGCATTGCCGGCATGGCCAAAGGTTCAGGTATGATTCATCCCAATATGGCGACCATGCTGGCATTCGTTACAACCGACGCTGCTGTTGCCGCACCTGTGCTAAAACAGGCTTTGGCGGAGGCTGTAAACGTATCTTTTAATATGATAACAGTCGACGGCGATACTAGTACCAATGATATGATCAGCGTAATGGCCAACGGTTTGGCAGGCAATAAACCGATAGACAGTACGGCTGGCAATGATTATATTGTATTTGCCGCAGCGTTGAAAGTCGTGTGCCTGCATCTCGCCAAGCTGGTGGCCCGGGACGGCGAGGGTGCTACTAAGTTTCTGGAGGTTACTGTGCGTGGAGCCAAGGATTTTGCTGATGCGAAAAAAGCAGCTATGGCTGTTGCCAAGTCTCCGCTGGTAAAAACCGCTTTCTTCGGGCAGGATCCTAACTGGGGACGGATTCTTTGTGCTGTTGGTTATTCCGAAGCTGAAACCAATCAGGAAAAAACAACACTGGCTATAAGTGGTATAACCATAGTGAAAGCCGGTATGGGTACAGACTATGATGAGAAAGCTTTACGGGCGGTGATGGCTGCTCACGATATTAACGTGACAATAGACTTAGGTGTCGGTGGGGCTGAAGCAACGGTTTGGACATGCGATTTCTCTTATGAGTACGTAAAAATTAACGGCGAATACCATACATAAATGAGAAAAGTGTATTTCTAGTTGGTCTGGCAGAAGAGGTAGACGGGATTTCGCTGCCATCTGTCGCAAGTGCTGGAGTCCTGTCTACCTTTTCTGCCGATTGCTAGCAAAAATAAAATCCCTTGACGCCCTTGGCGCTCTTGGCGGTTAGACCAGAAAGGATGAGATTTATGCTGAATTCGCCGGAGAAAAAAGCGGCAGTGCTTATTGAAACATTGCCTTATATACAGCAATTTTATGGCAAGACGGTAGTTATAAAATACGGCGGCAACGCCATGATTAACACCGAACTGAAAAACAGCGTCATTAAAGATATAATTTTAATGAAGTATGTGGGTATGCGTCCGGTAGTGGTACATGGCGGCGGGCCGGAAATTACCGGGATGTTAAAGCAATTGGGAAAGCAATCTACCTTTGTCAGCGGACTAAGGGTAACCGACGCGGAGACGGTGGCTATTGCTGAAATGGTGCTTGTTGGTAAAATTAACACCGAAATTGTGAGCTTGCTTAACCGTCGAGGGGCCAAAGCGGTAGGGTTAAGCGGTAAAGACGCCGATTTGATAGTCGCGCGTAAGCATTTGGCTCAAGTGCATGAAAATGGTGAAACCCGCGAAGTGGATATTGGGTTTGTCGGCGATGTTGTAAAAATTAATACCGATATTATAAATACACTTCTTAACCAGGGATATATTCCGGTAATCGCGCCGGTGGGTATAGGAAAAGATAATGACAGCTATAACATTAATGCCGATTACGTAGCAGGCGAAATAGCCGGGGCGCTGGCGGCAGAAAAGCTAATGCTTTTAACTGATGTTGAAGGTATTTACCGTGATTATCATGATAAAAGTTCCTTTATTTCTACGCTGACTTTTGCCGAAGCCCAGGAAATGATTAAGCATGGCCGAATTGACGGTGGTATGATTCCTAAGGTGGAAGCTTGTATCAGGGCATTGTCCGGCGGTGCGGTCAAAGCCCATATTATTGACGGTCGTCAGTCCCATTCACTGTTGCTGGAAGTTTTCACTGAACAGGGTATTGGCAGTGAGGTTGTGAGGTAGGGTTGGTTCAAATCCCTATGACTAAGCTGTTTCGCTAATATGTAATTGAACCGAAAAGGGGGCTCTAGTATGGATAAGCAGGAAGTCCTGCAAACAGACCAGCAGTATTATATGCCGGTCTTTTCCAGGTATTCGGTGGTGTTGTCACATGGCGAGGGGCCATATGTGTATGACAATGAAGGTAAAAAGTATATCGATTTTCTCGGCGGTATCGCCGTAAATATATTGGGCCATGGTCATCCGAAACTGGTGGCGGCCATTGCAGCCCAGGCCGGAAAGCTGATTCATTGCTCAAACTTATATTATACCGAGCCACAGGCATTGCTGGCCAAAACACTGGCCGAGTCCAGTGGCATGGCTAAAGTGTTTATCGGCAACAGCGGCGCTGAAGCCAACGAAGGTGCTATTAAACTGGCCCGAAAATTCGCTAAGGCGCAAAGTGCTGAAAAGATAGAGATTATTACTGCTGAGCATTCTTTTCATGGACGTACGCTAACAACCCTTACAGCCACCGGACAGCCCAAATACCGGGAGGGCTATGAGCCTTTGCCTGGAGGGTTTAAATACGTACCTTATAATGACTTGACTGCCTTAAGGACTATTATGTCCCAGGAACACACTTGTGCAGTACTGCTTGAGCCAATTCAGGGCGAGGGTGGTGTCAATCTTCCAGATGGCAGTTACTTGCAAAGTGTACGGGAATTGTGTGACCGGACAGGTGCATTGCTAATTTTTGACGAAATTCAAACAGGTATGGGACGTACCGGTACAATGTTTGCTTATCAGCAATATGGTGTCAAACCGGATATTGTTACTGTTGCCAAAGGATTAGGCGGCGGTGTGCCGATTGGTGCGTTTATGGCAACCGACAAGGTGGCGGCTGCTTTTGGACCAGGCGACCATGGCAGTACTTTCGGCGGCAATCCACTGGCCTGTGCTGCGGCTAATGCGGTAATGTCCATAATTGCTGAAGAGGGACTTTTGGCTAATGCTCAGGCTATGGGTGAATACATGCTGGGGCAGCTTGCCAAACTTAAGGTCAAGTACCCGGAATTAATAAAAGAAGTACGGGGCAAAGGATTAATGCTTGCCGCACAGCTTACCAAACCCGGCCGCGAGATTGTTAATAAGTGTATGGAACAGGGCGCAATCATCAATTGTACTGCCGGCGATGTGCTGAGATTTGTGCCGCCGTTAAACATCAATAAAGGCCATGTGGATGAAGTGGTGGCAATCTTGGATAACGTGCTGGGAGAAAAATAAAAGCATTAAGATATAAGGGCAACTAAGTAGCTGGTCTGGCAGAAAGGGTGGACGCCATTTCGCTGCCATCTGTCGCAAGTTGCTCAATGCCGTCCACCCTTTCTGCCGATTGCTGGCATTTAAAAATATTTAAGCATTTATAAAGCTATGGTATACAGGTGCTGACCAGGAAAAATTCTGGAGGTTTTGTTGTATGGGGACCTACAAACTTATTGAAAGAAAACCGACAGTTGAGGAATATATTATGTTAAGGGAATCAGTTGGCTGGGGTTTTCCGGACAGCATGTCTATTAAAAAAGGATTGGCAAATTCTCAATATGCAATTTGTGTATCCGCAGGCGCTGAAGTTATTGGTACAGCCAGAGTGGTTGGTGATGGCAGTACATGTTTTTACGTACAGGATGTTATTGTAAAACCTCAATATCAACACAGCGGTATTGGTTTAGCAATTATGGGGAAAATTATGGCTTATATTACTCAAAACGCTTGTTATGGAGCGATTGTCGGGCTAATGGCGGCCAAAGGCAAAGAGCCTTTCTATGAAAAATTTGGATTCTGGAAAAGGCCAAACGAAACATACGGACATGGTATGATACAGTTTTGGGGCGTTCAAAGCTGACTATAAAAAATTAAGTATTTTTTGACAGCTATTACTGTTATTTGTATAATTATGAAAGTGGGGGTTATGCCATGGGCATAAAGGGAAAAGATTTATTATCCATTCATGACTTATCGGTTGACGAAGTATACGAAATACTTGCTGTAGCCAAAAAGCTGAAACAACAGAATAAGAACGGTGAAGAGCATCATCTGTTAAAGGGAAAAACACTGGGGATGATATTTCAAAAATCATCTACTCGCACCAGAGTTTCATTTGAAGTAGGAATGTGGCAGTTGGGCGGTATGGGATTGTTTTTAAGCTCCAAGGATTTGCAGATTGGCCGGGGTGAACCGGTTAAAGATACTGCCCGCACTTTATCCCGTTATCTGGATGGTATCATGATCCGCACATTTTCTCATGACGAAGTAAAAGAGTTGGCGCATTATGCCGACATTCCGGTAATTAACGGTTTAACTGATCTTTTGCATCCCTGCCAGGCGCTGACCGATATCTTTACCGTGCAGGAACATAAAGGTGATTTTAAAGGGCGTAAGCTGGCTTTTATCGGTGATGGCAACAATATGGCAAACGCGTTGCTGCACGTCTGTGCTAAAGTGGGAATGGACATAACGGTGGCTACTCCCGCAAAATATGCACCTGATAAAAATATTGTGGCCGAGGCGATGGCTGATGCCAAACTGTCAGGGAGCAAGATTGCACTTTGCAACGATCCCTTTGCAGCAGCCAGGGATGCTGATGTATTATACACCGATGTGTGGGCGAGCATGGGTCAGGAAGCTGAACAGGTTGCCAGATGTCAGGAATTTGCCGGGTTTCAGATTAACCGGGATATAATGAAGGTGGCCAGACCTGACGCGATAATTCTCCACTGTCTGCCTGCTCATCGCGGCGAGGAAATCACCGAAGAGGCAATAGAGTCCAGCCAGTCAGTGGTGTTCGACGAAGCCGAAAACCGCCTGCACGTGCAAAAGGCAATTATGGCGCTGTTGATGGGGAAGAAATAATGTAGCTAATCACTTTAAGGTGGGAACTGCTTATAAACCGCCATCTGCGTTGTTGCTCCTGCGGTCCTCACTCCAACGTACACCAGTACGCCTCCGTTCCGGTCCTCGTCGCGCCTAGCATCTGACGATTTCTAAGCAGTTCGAGGCATTTGGCAATTTGAGTGCGTTAAAATAAAGTTAATATTTTAGGAGGCTGTTTTAAATGAGTGACATAAAAAAAGTAGTTCTGGCCTATTCAGGCGGACTGGATACTTCGGTAATTATTCCTTGGCTTAAGGAGAATTATGGTTGTGAAGTTATTGCCATGTGTGCCGATGTGGGTCAGGGTGATGAGCTGGCGCCGGTGCGGGAAAAGGCGATAAAATCAGGAGCAAGCAAGGTATATATTGAAGATTTGACCAAACCGTTTATTGAAGAATACGTTTGGCCTACCTTAAAAGCCGGTGCTGTTTATGAAGGCAAATATCTTCTGGGCACTTCCTTTGCCCGTCCGATTATTGCCAAAGCGCTGGTGGAAATTGCCGAGAAAGAAGGGGCTGACGCTATTGCCCATGGCGCAACCGGTAAAGGCAACGACCAGGTACGGTTTGAATTGACTGTTAAGGCTCTGGCCCCACACCTGGAAATCATCGCCCCCTGGCGGCTGTGGGATATCCGTTCCCGGGAAGACGCCATTGATTATGCTGAAAAGCATAACATTCCTATTCCGGTCACCAAAAAACGTCCCTACAGTATGGACCGCAACATCTGGCATCTCAGCCACGAAGGGGCTGATCTGGAAAACCCCTGGAATGGGCCAATGGAAGACGTATATATGGTAACCAAGACCCCGGAACAGGCACCTGACAAACCTACATACATAGAAGTGGCATTTGAAAAAGGTATTCCGGTAGCTGTAAACGGCGAAAAGCTGGATGCGGTAGCCATGTTGGAAAAACTTAATGAAATTGGTGCTGCCAATGGTATCGGTATTACCGATATTGTGGAAAACCGGCTGGTAGGAATGAAGTCCCGCGGTGTATACGAAAATCCCGGCGGAGCTATTTTGTACTATGCCCATCGCGAATTGGAATATCTGACCCTTGACCGGGCTACCATGCATTATAAGGAACAGGTTGCTGTCCGTTATGCTGAACTGGTGTATGACGGTATGTGGTTTTCGCCACTGAGGGAAGCATTGGACGCTTTTGTTGATTCAACCCAGCAAAATGTTTCCGGACTGGTGCGATTGAAATTATACAAAGGCAATATTATCAGCGCAGGTGCTAAATCGCCATATTCTTTATACAGTGAAGAATTTGTGACTTTTGGTCGCGATGAAGTTTACAATCAAAAGGATGCCGAGGGTTTTATCAACCTGTTCGGCCTGCCGCTTAAAGTAAGGGCTTTAATGAAACAAGGCGCCAAAAAGGAGAATGGATAAGATGTCCAAGTTGTGGGGAGGCAGATTCGCCAAAAACACTGATGTAATGGTGGAGGAATTTACCTCCTCCATTTCTTTTGACCAGCGCATGTATCGTGAAGATATTACCGGTAGTATTGCCCATGCCGGAATGTTGGCCAAATGCGGTATTATAAGTCAAGTTGAAGCTGATACTATTATTGCCGGACTGAAGGAAATACTGGCTGATATCGAAGCAGGCAGGTTTAGTTTTGAAATATCATTGGAAGATATTCATATGAATATTGAGAAGCGGCTTACCGAGCGTATCGGCCTGGTGGGCGGCAAGCTGCATACCGCCCGCAGCCGTAATGACCAGGTGGCGCTTGACACCCATATGTACCTGAGAAAGGAATTGACCGTGATCGGCGGACTTATTACCGACTTTGAGCAAGCAATCCTGGAGGTTGCGGAAAAATACCAAACAGTTATTATGCCTGGGTATACTCATTTACAACGGGCCCAGCCGATTCTATTCGCCCACCATATGATGGCATACTTTTTTATGATGGCCAGGGATTTCCGGCGCCTGCAGGGTGTATGGGCCGGGACCGACATAATGCCGCTGGGGGCTGGTGCGCTGGCAGGCACTACATTTCCTATTGACAGGCATCATGTGGCTGAGCAGTTGAAATTCAGCAGGGTATACGAAAACAGCATGGACGCAGTAAGTGACCGGGATTACATCCTGGAGTTCTTGTCCTTTGCTTCAATAGTAATGATGCATCTGAGCCGCATCAGTGAAGAAATTATCCTGTGGTCGTCTGCCGAATTCTCGTTTATTGAATTGGATGATGCTCATTGCACCGGATCAAGCATCATGCCGCAGAAAAAGAATCCTGATGTCGCTGAACTGGTACGGGGGAAAACCGGACGCGTATTTGGCCATCTGATGGCGATGCTGACAGTGGCCAAGGGCCTGCCATTGGCTTACAATAAAGATTTACAGGAAGACAAAGAAGGGCTTTTTGATACTATTGATACCGTAAAATTTTCCCTTACCGTCTACGCTGCCATGCTGCGGGCAATGAAGGTCAGGGAATCCTGTATGGCGGAAGCGGTCAAAAATGATTTTTCCAATGCGACAGATATGGCTGATTATCTGGTGAAAAAAGGACTGCCTTTCCGTCAGGCCCATGAAGTAGTTGGCAAATGCGTTGCCTACTGTCTTGAACAGGGCAAATGGCTGATGGATCTGTCGTTGGCTGAATTTAAACAGTTTTCGGATCTTTTTGATGATGATATCGTAGACGCAATAAAGGTCGAGACCTGTGTTGATGCCCGTAACGCTTTTGGCGGTACATCGTCCACTCAGGTGAAACAGGAGGTTACAACCGCAAGGACAGTCCTGGCGGAACAGCAATCAGCCCTTGACATGTATACAAATAGCAATATATAATATTTTTAATGTCGCTGAGGCAATGTTTTCCTAAGATGAATTTTCCAAAAAGAGATGTGCGAAAAATCTTTTGGGAAAAGGGGGAGGAAGTTCATCATGACTGATATTGCGGTAACAAAAGCTGTAAAACTTGGTACAATACCTGCAGATGACCGGCTCGGTTTTGGCAAAATATTTACGGACCACATGTTCACTATGGACTATGAAACCGGTAAAGGGTGGCATTCACCGCAAATAGTTCCTTATGGGGAATTTAGCATTTACCCATCGGCGATGACGCTGCATTACGGGCAGGCCATCTTTGAAGGGATGAAGGCTTTCCGTACGGTCGATAACAGAATAGTAGTATTTAGAACGAAGGACTACCTAAACCGGTTTAACAGGTCGGCAGACTGTTTGTGTATACCGCGGACGGATGTTGAGCAAATTAAAGAAGCGTTATTTACTTTGCTGGAAATGGAAAAAGGTTGGGTTCCCGGTAAATTTGGCACAGCATTGTATATCAGGCCGTTCATTATTGCCACTGACCCTTATGTGGGGGTAAAAGTATCGGACAGATATAAATTATTTATCATTCTTTCGCCAGTGGGCGCTTATTATGCGGCTGGCTTTAATCCGGTAAGCATTAAAGTCGAAGACAAATATGTCCGGGCTACCCATGGCGGTTTAGGTGAGGCAAAGACTCCGGCTAATTACGCTATGAGCCTCAGGGCACAGGTCGAGGCAGCCAGAGAAGGCTTTACCCAGGTGCTGTGGCTGGATGCAGTGCACCGGAAGTACGTTGAAGAAGTCGGTACCATGAATATTTTATTCAAGATTAACGGTGAAATTGTTACCCCTTCATTAGATGGTACTATTTTGGGCGGTATCACCAGAAGAACGGTACTGGAA
>JAEYSJ010000378.1 GCA_023434855.1 Bacillota bacterium
GAATAGGAGAGATATATTGATGGCTAAAATTTTGGTTGTCGATGACGCTGCTTTCATGCGAATGATGATTAAAGATATTTTAAGCAAAAATGGTTATGAAGTTGTTGGCGAAGCAGAAAATGGGTCAAAAGCTGTGGAAAAATTTCAAGAGTTGCGCCCTGATCTAACTACCATGGATATTACTATGCCTGAAATGGATGGAATTACTGCTGTTAAAGAAATTAAGAAACTTGATCCAGCAGCAAAAGTTATTATGTGCAGTGCTATGGGACAACAGGCAATGGTAATTGAAGCGATACAATCTGGCGCCCGTGATTTTATAGTTAAACCTTTCCAGCCTGATAGAGTGTTGGAAGCTGTTCGCAAAGCGATTGGATAAAAATGCGTAGAATTTCTTATTCTCATATTTTAAGTTGTTGTGTTTTGCTTGTTTTTTTTACTATGATGCTTTCAAGCCAGATAATTGCTGCTGAATCGCCTGATAATAATGATTACCTAAAGTATCAAGAACCCAAACCGACAGGTGGTTTTTCTTGGCTTTCAACTATTGCCTATATTTTTACCCTGCTGATTACCTTTTTAGTTGTTATTGGTCTTGCTTATTTTGTATCCCGCTTTTTAGGACAGAAAATGGGTAGTTTATCAGTTGTGGGTGATAATAAAATACTTGCAACCTTATCATTAGGTCCAAACCGCGGTATTTATGTCATACAAATTGCCGAGAAGTGTTTTATTATCGGAGTTACTGATCATAGCATTAATCTTTTGCAAGAGATTACAGACAAAGAAGAAATTGAAAGGCTAAAAATGCAAACAGTGTCACCTGCTACCGGTCAATTTGATAGAATATTTCAAAGACACATTGCTTCCTTGCAGCAAATGTCGCATAAGTTTTCTACTGTTTTTGATGTTCGTCAAAACATTCAAAGTGAGTCTGAAAATGAACGTGAGAAGAGGTAAAGCAAACGTGTCAAGAGCAAAATCCATAATACTGTCCTTTGTGATAGTATTGTTTATAGCAAATTTCTATTCGACAGTATCAGCTGCGCCGTTGATTCCTATTCCCAGTGTTAATGTCGGCGTTGAAGCTGCAAGCAATCCTAAAGATGTGGCGCTGAGCTTACAACTTTTATTAACATTAACTATCTTGTCGATAGCACCATCAATATTAATAATGATGACCTCATTTACACGAATTATAATGGTGTTATCTTTTTTGCGCAGTGCCCTTGGTACACAGCAGATGCCGCCTAATCAAGTGTTGGTTGGCTTGGCATTATTTCTGACATTTTTTACAATGTCCCCATATATTGACCAGATTAACAAAAATGGGATACAGCCATATTTGGCAGGAACAATTACTCAGGAAGAAGCTATGACCGAATCGATAAAACCGCTGCGTGAGTTTATGTTTAAGCAAACGCGGGAAAATGATTTGGCATTGTTTGTTAATTTGTCTGAAGGTCCACGGCCTAATTCGGCCGAAGATGTGCCAACAAGTACTCTGATTCCCTCATTCATAATCAGCGAACTTAAAACAGCATTTCAAATTGGTTTTTTAATTTATATTCCGTTCATTGTTATTGACATGATAGTGGCAAGCACACTCATGTCTATGGGCATGATGATGGTGCCGCCTGTTATGATTTCATTGCCTTTTAAAATATTATTGTTTATTCTGGTTGATGGCTGGCATTTAATTATTCGTTCTCTTGTTACGAGTTTCAATTAAATAACAATAATTTGGAGGAGAGGGCCTATGTCAAGTGATATGACAGTCCAAGTCGGCCGTGAAGCCTTATATATGGTAATGTTAGTATCAGCTCCCATGTTGGGCTTAGGCCTTTTAGTTGGTATCTTAGTTAGTGTTTTTCAGGCTACCACCCAAATTCAAGAACAAACACTTACCTTTATTCCGAAGATTCTAGCTATTTTTGTAGCTATTTCGATTTTTGGCCCCTGGATGCTTAATATATTGGTTGATTATACCCGTGAGATTTTCATCAGTTTACCACAAATGATAAAGTAAGGTAGGTAGTTAATGTGGATGTATTCTCGCTGATGCAAAATCAAGTAGGTTTTTTTTTGTTAGTCTTCGCCCGCATATCCGGCGTTTTTTCGACAGCGCCTGTCTTCGGCAGCCGTAATATTCCTGTTTATGTTAAGGCTGGTACTGTTTTGGCCATATCATATATATTGTTTCCCTTGGTTTTTCAAACAAAAACAATGATACCAGAAAATTTTCTTTCCTATATCGCAATAGTGATTGGTGAGTTTTTATTAGGATTAATTGTAGGGTGGATTAGTTCTTTAATATTTTCCGCTGTGCAAGCAACAGGCCAAATTCTAGATATGCAGGTCGGTTTTGGGATTGTCAATATATTTGACCCTGCTTCCGGGCAGCAAGTTCCACTTATCGGGAATTTCAAGTATATTTTAGCTGTATTGATTTTTTTATCTACTAATAGTCACCATATATTATTATCGGCACTATTTGCAAGTTTTAAATTGATTCCGGTTACCGGAGTGGTATTTAATACTGCATTATCGGAAATTGTGGTGGACATAGTTAGTGGCTTTTTTATTATTGCTTTAAAAATCAGTGTACCGGTATTAGCGACTTTGCTGCTTACTGATGTGGCATTAGGTATTTTGGCCAGAACTATGCCGCAAATGAATATCTTTGTTGTGGGGATGCCTGTCAAAATAATTGTTGGTATTTTTGTTCTATCTTTGGCTTTGCCATTCTATATCTATTTTTTAGAGGTACTGTTCAATGGCATGTATAATGATATTTATCGAATTTTGGTCAGTTTTGGGTGATAATAGTCAGCCGAATTTATATAAACTAAACAAGTTTGATTTACAATTGTTTAGTGGCGAAAAAACCGAAGAAGCTACTTCTAAACGAAAACAAGAAGCTCGTAATAAAGGAAATGTTGCAAAAAGTGTCGAAATAAATTCAGTATTTATTATTTTAGCAGCCTTTTTGACATTAAAAGTATTTGGCTCATTTATGTATTCCGAGTTGACTAACTATATGCGTTTTATTTTTATAAACCTTACTAATGCTGATTTAACATTAGATTCTTTAAGAATTATTTGGTTGGACATTGGTATTGTTTTTTTAAAAGTTGCTCTGCCGGTAATGCTTGCTATATTGGTAACATCCCTGATTATAAACTATATTCAGGTCGGTTTTATCTTTTCATTCGAGACACTTATTCCTAAATTTGATAAATTGAATCCGTTAACAGGATTTCAGCGGTTATTTTCCAAACGTTCCTTGGTAGAACTGGTAAAATCTTTATTTAAAGTATCGATAATCGGTTATTTTATTTACCGGTTTATCATGCGGGAAATGCTGAAAGTACCGCAATTAATTGGTGCTGAACTTACTGATTCACTGCATTACGTTGCATCTATGATAACTGACTTGGCATTTCAGATTGGTGAAGTAATGCTAATTTTAGCCGCTTTGGATTATTGGTACCAAAATTGGGAACATCGCCAAAGCCTAAAAATGAGCAAACAAGAAGTTAAAGAAGAGTATAAACAGACTGAAGGAAACCCCCAGATTAAAAGTAAAATTCGGGAGCGCCAACGGGCTATGGCCTTGCGGCGTATGATGCAGGAAGTTCCTAAGGCTACTGTGGTTGTCACCAATCCCACTCATTTTGCTGTAGCATTAAAATATGAAAAAGATTTGCCTGCACCGATGGTGGTTGCCAAAGGCCAGGATTTTATGGCCCAACGGCTTAAAGAAATCGCTAAAGAGAATCGTGTAGTAATTGTGGAAAACAAACCTCTTGCACGTACTTTATATAGTGGGACTGAAATTGGCGAAATTATTCCGCCTGAATTGTATCAAGCAGTAGCTGAAGTACTGGCGTATGTGTATAAACT
>JAEYSJ010000049.1 GCA_023434855.1 Bacillota bacterium
GGATGAGCCGCAGCCGAAATTCCGGTCGGCGACAATAATGTCCCCTGGCTTCACTTGCCCGGCAAAGGTGGTGTCAATATCTTCCATGCAGTGCGCTGCCAATTCTTTGGGATCGGCGGTATTCAGATAGCGGGCCGGGATAATAACATCAGTGTCAATATTATCGCCATACCGCCATACTTTTCCTTCTAAAAAAGTCGTGTTCATATTATTGTACCTCCCCTGGCAGGGCAATGCGTCCTAGTATGGCGCTGGCGGCGGCTACTGCCGGTCCGGCCAGATATACTTCACTGTCCACGTGGCCCATACGGCCGCGGAAATTACGGTTGGTGGTCGCCACTGTCCGCTCGCCGGCAGCCATGATACCCATGTGACCGCCGAGGCATGGACCGCAGGTGGGAGTGCTGACTACCGCACCGGCTTCGATGAAGGTTTCAATATAGCCCTGTTTCATTGCTTCAAGATATACGGCCTGACTGCCGGGGATAACTATTGTCCGCACGTCAGGATGGACTTTCCGTCCGGTAAAAAGCCTGGCGGCCTGCTCCAGGTCTTCAATGCGCCCGTTGGTGCAGGAGCCTATTACCACCTGGTCAATACGGGTAGCCGGCATTTCGCTGACGGCCTTAACATTCTCCGGCAGGTGCGGCAAAGCCACTACCGGGGTCAGTTTGCTCAGGTCGATTTTCACTGTCCTGGCATATACGGCATCGCTGTCAGGGGCCACTTCTTCGTATTGTCTGTTAACCCGCCCCTGCAAATAAGCACGGGTAATGTCATCAACAGGGAAGATGCCGTTTTTGGCTCCGGCTTCAATGGCCATATTGGCAATTGTCAGCCTGTCGGTCATTGACAGGGCGGCCACGCCCGGTCCGGCAAATTCCAGGGACTGATAGCGCGCGCCATCCACCCCGATCATACCGATGAGTGTCAGGATAACGTCCTTGCCGCTCACCCATTCCGGCAGGGTGCCGGTCAGTTCGACTTTTATAGAAGACGGGACTTTGAACCAGGTTTCCCCTGCCGCCATGGCAGCGGCCATATCGGTGGAACCTACCCCGGTGGAGAAGGCACCTAACGCACCATAGGTGCAGGTGTGAGAGTCGGCACCGATGATTACTTCCCCCGGCGCGATCAGTCCTACTTCCGGTAACAGCACATGCTCTATACCCATACGGCCGATTTCAAAGTAGTTGACAATCCCGTGTTTTTTTGCAAAATCGCGTAATATTTTCGCCTGTTCGGCTGATTTTATATCCTTGTTTGGGGTAAAGTGGTCAGGCACCAGGACAATTTTTTCCCGGTCGAAAACCGGTTTGCCGATGCGTTCAAATTCCTTGATCGCTGGCGGAGCAGTGATATCATTGCCCAGTACCAGGTCAACCCTGGCTTTTATCAGTTGGCCCGGTTCCACCCGGTCGAGGCCGGCATGGCGGGCAAAAATCTTTTCAGTTATAGTCATCCCCATTGTTAAGCTTCCCCTTTCGTGGACTCCTGCTCCGGAACACCGCAAACCGCCAGCATTTTGTTAATAGCGTTGATATAGGCTTTGGCACTTGCTTCAATGACGTCAGTGCTTAAGCCGCGCCCGCTGAAAATACGGCCGTCCCGCTCTACCCATACGGTGGCTTCGCCTAAGGCGTCCTCACCGGATGTAACTGCTTTAATTGCATAATCTTTTAGGGTAATGCTAAAACCGGTAGCCTGTTCAATGGCTTTAAAGGTGGCATCTACGGGGCCGTCGCCGCAGCAGGCATTTTCCACCATGCCGTTGCTTGTCTCCAGACGGACGGTGGCGGTAGCAAGCATTTGGTTGCCGCTGACCACATGATGGTAAGCCAGACGGTACCATTCCGGTTTCAGATTGGTTTTGTCATTGACGAGGGCTTCAATATCCTTGTCAAATACCATTTTCTTACGGTCAGCCAGTTCTTTAAACTGCATAAACAGGCTGTTTATTTTGTCACTGTCAAGTTCAAAACCAAGCTGCATGAGACGCTCCTCAAAAGCATGCCGGCCAGAGTGTTTGCCGAGGACAATGGCATTACGGCTGATGCCCACCGTTTCCGGGCGCATGATTTCATAGGTAAGCGTGTTATTCAGTACACCATGCTGGTGGATGCCTGACTCATGGGCAAACGCGTTGTCGCCGACCACTGATTTGCAGGGCGGAACAGCGATGCCTGTCAGGGTGCTGACCAGACGGGAAGTACGGTATATCTGCGTAGTTTCAATAGTAGTACGGGCCTTGTATAATTCCTTGCGGGTGAGCAGGGCCATCACCACTTCTTCCATAGCGGCATTGCCGGCCCGTTCGCCCAGGCCGTTGATGGTGCATTCCACCTGGGTGGCGCCATTGGCAATGGCTTCCAGGGAATTAGCCACCGACATGCCCAGATCGTCATGACAATGGACACTGATATCTGCTTTGTGAACATTGGGGACATTTTCCCTGATATATTTTATTAACGCGCCGAATTCGCCTGGTGTAACATAGCCAACGGTGTCCGGCACATTGATTACTGTTGCTCCGGCCTCAATGGCGGCTGTATAGACCCTGCAGAGAAAGTCCCAGTCGGACCGTGAAGCGTCCTCTGCCGAGAACTCCACATCTGCCACGAATTGTCTGGCATAACGGACTGCCTCAGCGGCGTTGGCCAGAACCTGTTCCCGGGTCATTTTCAGCTTATATTCCATATGAATGTCACTTGTGGCGATAAAGGTATGTATCCGCGGGCGCTCAGCCTTTTGGAGCGCCTGTGATGCGGCATCAATATCCTTCTTATTCGCTCTGGCCAGGGCTGCGATAGTTGGCCCTTTCACTTGAGCCGCCACCTGCGTTACCGCGGCGAAATCGCCGGGGGAAGCGATAGGAAAACCGGCTTCAATTATATCTACCTTCATTTTGGCCAGCGCTTGCGCGATTTCAACCTTTTCCTCAACTTCCAGGCAAACTCCCGGGGTCTGTTCTCCGTCCCGGAGAGTGGTATCAAATATTTTAATTACAGGCGTAGTGTCTTCCATATGCAGCCCTCTCTATAGAGTCTGGTTATAAACGCCCATCTGCGGCGCCGCACGAATGTCGGGAGACAATCCACATAGAAATGAACTGCGATGATTAATCTGTCTCCAACAGAACGTGCCTGGCATTTCCAGGTCCTCAGCCCGTGCGCTCTCGAAGCGCATTCATATCAATAAGATGCCGTCTCTCCGGTTATCTTATGTTCAATGTGCGGACAACCAGTACGCCTCCAGCCTTGAAATCCCAGGTGCCTAGCATCTGGACATTTCTAACCAGCCTCATTGATTTTCGTTATCTTTTCTTCAACCAGGACATCATGCCGCGCAGTTCTTTACCGACTGTTTCGATTTGATGTGCTGCTTCCTTGCGGCGGGTGGCAATGAATTGCGGGCGGTTAGCCTGATTCTCAAGAATCCAGTTTTTCGCAAAGATACCGTTTTGAATTTCCGATAATACCTTTTTCATTTCAGCGCGGGTATCTTGGTTGATGATGCGCTTGCCAATCATGTAGTCGCCGTATTCGGCAGTATCGCTGATGGAATAGCGCATTGCTGCGAGACCGCCTTCATACATCAGGTCCACAATCAGTTTCAGCTCATGCAGACACTCGAAGTAAGCGATTTCCGGCTGGTAACCGGCTTCCACCAGAGTCTCAAAGCCTGCTTTAACAAGTTCGCTGGCACCGCCGCACAGTACGGCCTGCTCACCGAACAGGTCTGTTTCGGTTTCTTCCTTAAAGGTGGTAGTCAGTACACCGGCCCGGGCGCCGCCGATACCTTTGGCATAAGCCAAAGCCACATCCTGGGCTTTGCCGGTATAGTTCTGGTGAACAGCCATAACACAAGGCACACCGCCGCCTTCGGTAAATACCCGCCGTACCAGATGGCCCGGTCCCTTGGGAGCAACCATAAATACATCAACATTGCTGGGCGGTACAATTTGGGCAAAGTGAATGTTAAAACCATGGGCAAAAGCTAAAGCTGCACCGTCTTTAAGATTGGACTCAATTTCTTCCCGGTAAACTTTGGCCTGTTTTTCGTCAGGGATAAGAATCATGGTAATATCGGCTTTGCTGACTGCTTCAGCCACCGGTGCCACAGCCAGGCCGTCTGCTTTGGCTTTGGCGATGGATTTGCTGGTGTCATGGAGACCAACGATAACTTTAACACCGCTATCTTTTAGGTTTAGGGCATGGGCATGGCCCTGGCTGCCATAACCAATAACAGCTACAGTTTTGTTCTGAATCATTTCCCAGTTAGCGTCTGCTTCATAATACATTTTGCTCATAAATATCCTTCTCCTCGCATGATAAATTTTGATAGATTGTATTTTCTCCCCGCGCCAGCCCAATTACACCGGTACGGATCATTTCAAGCAAGCCATACGGCACCAGCAAGTCGGCAAGAGCATTAATCTTGTCCTCATCGCCGGTAATTTCCAAAGTCAGTGTGTGTTCCTGCACATCAACGGCATTAGCCCTAAACACTTCAGCCAGCTTCAGCACTTCAGCACGACGATCGCCAACTCTGACTTTTAACAAAGCCATACCGCGGTTGACTGACGCATTATCCGCCAGGACCTGCACCGCCACCACTTCAATAAGCTTTTCCAACTGCTTGATAACCTGGGCAACAATTGACTGGTCGCCGCACACTACCGCAGTAATTCGCGAATATTGAACATCCTGGGTCACACCTACCGCCAGGCTGTCAATATTAAACCCCCGGCGGGAAAACATACCGGCTACTCGTACCAGCACCCCCGGCTGATTTTGCACCAGAATTGACAATACCTGCTTCACAGCTACTTCCCTCCCCCTATAAGCGTGTTTAGGACACACGCAGCCTTAATTTAATGAGACCGGTTCATAAACGTTCAGCAGCCGGGCCTGGAAAACCAGGCGGCATAAATGACCGTTTTTCAACAGGCTCTTAAAAATATTATAACCGCCCCTATTAACATTATATGTTAATAGGGGCGGTTTAACCCGCGGTACCACCCTACATTTTACTCTTATGCTGATAAAACAGCCTTCCGGTTAACGTCCGGCACGCTTTTGCCTAAAAGTATGGACACAAATCGCCTGCCACACATGTTCAGCAAAAGAGTTCATGGGTGAGTTATCACAATAACACCGCACCGGTTCACAGCTGCCACCGGCTCTCTGGAGCGGTTATGCCATTGCTTTTGTCCCAATCATCACTTGTTTATAAGGAATATACAATTTAAAGGAATCAGTTGTAATGTTGTATACATTATGCCAATACATATGTGTTTTGTCAAGCACTTTTTCAATTTTTGTAAAAAAACCGCTAGAGCGGTTTTGGGGATACGGCTAACCACAGAGGGCACAGAGGAATTATATTATTACTTATATTTTCCGGTTATGTGCTTAACTCACTGTATATTTCACCTGTTCACTCTCAGGGCTTACCTTAATTTCCAGCGAGATGTACATCGAGCCGTCTCACTCTGTGTCCTCTGTGTCCTCTGTGGTTCAAAATAATTCATTCTTAAAACTGAACAAATGCCGGTGTGTCGGCTGCTGCCAACAGCAGGTTTTTCGTTTCGGGGTCAAGTTTCAGCAGCGTAATGGAGAAGCCGGCGGTTTCAAAGGAGGTCATATAGTTGCCGACATAGGTTTTTACTGTGTCAATTTCTTTTTGGGCCAGCAGTTCGGCCACGCGGCGGTTAATTATATATAATTCCATAAGGGTTGCGGCTCCGAGCCCATTTACCAGTACAGCGACCTGATTCCCGGCGGAAAGCGGCATATCGGCAAAAATTTTCGCCATTAAACCGGTAATAATCTCATCAGCAGGCTTTACTTCCTCCCGGGAGGTGCCTGGTTCCCCATGAATGCCCACCCCGATTTCCATTTCTTTTTCAGTCAGGACAAAGCCGGCATCTCCCCCGCCAGGCACAGTGCAGGATGACAAGGCTACCCCTATAGTGCGGGTATTGGCGATAACTTTTTTGGCCACCCGCTTGACTTCAGATAAATCTGCACCGGTTTCCGCCATGGCGCCGGCGATCTTATGAACAAAAATTGTTCCGGCAATCCCCCGTCTTCCTGATGTCCGGGCGGTATTCTCTGCCGCCACATCATCATTGACAATCACTTTGTCAACTTTTATGCCGTCAGCTTCGGCCAGTTCGGCAGCCCTGTCAAATTCGATAATATCCCCGATATAGTTCTGCACGATGAGCAGCACACCTTTGCCGCTGTCTACCGCTTTAATCCCTTCGTATACCTGACTTACCGCAGGCGAGGTGAATACCGCCCCGGCAACGGCGCCGTCAAGCATGCCGTGTCCGACAAAACCGCAGTGGGAAGGCTCATGACCGCTGCCGCCGCCGCCAACTAGGGCCACTTTTCCCGGCACGGGACAATTGGCCCGTACCAGCACATTGTACCCTTCTACCCGGCGAAGGTATTGGGGATAAGCCAGTACAACCCCCTGCAGCATTTCTTCCACGACTTGCCCGGGAATATTGATCACCTTTTTCATACCATGTCAGCCTCCTTGCGACTTATATTTTGCAGGCACCTGCCAAAAGATCGCTTGTATCGCTAACGGAGTGTGTTTCAAAAACACAGTCTCTAACATTATATGGTGAGGGTGATAGAATTAATTCCTGCGAAGCTAAAACTTATGAAAAATAAAACACAAGACTATCTGACCGCCAAGGGCGCCAAGAACGCCAAGGGATTTATATTTATATTTCTATGGCTACAGCATGGGCGATGCAGGGAATGGATTCCTTTTGCTGATAGGATAACGGACTATGTAAACAACCGGTGCCTAAAAATAATATTTTCTTCAGATTTCCCGCCAGCAGCATTTTATAGATATAGCCGCATAATACGACGGCGGAACTGGCACAACCGCTGGCACCGGAATGAGGATCCTGGCTCTCCTTGTATATCATGCAGCCGCAATCTTCGTAATTCTTTGCTATGTCAATTCCTTTTTCCTGGAGAAGCTGCATGGTTAAAGCTTTGCCAATGCGGCCCAAATCACCGGTATAAATCATATCATAATACGACGGCTGCCGGCCGGTGTCCTGCAGATGCTGCATTATCGTGTCGGCTGCAGCGGGCGCCATGGCCGGCCCCATGGTATTGGGGTCTTTCAGGCCCATATCAACTATCTTGCCAATGGTTGCTGCCGTAACCCGCGGCCCGATGCCTGTTTCCGACAAAACCACCGCACCGGAACCGGTAACTGTCCACTGGGCTGTCGGCGGACGCTGTACGCCGAGCTCTGTGGGAAAACGGTACTGGCGTTCGGCGGTATCATGGTGGCTGGAAACCGCCGCCACTACTTTGCTGGCAAAACCGCCGTCAACCATCATTGAACCGATCAGGGTGCTTTCTGCCATCGTTGAGCAGGCGCCATACAACCCCAGAAACGGCCTTGCCGCACTTCTCATGGCAAAATGGGTCGCGACCAACTGGTTAAGCAAGTCCCCTGCCAATATACAATCAACCTGTTGCAACGAACTGTCATCTTTTTTTATTGCCGTATTTATGGTCTGTTCCATCATGTAGGACTCACACTTTTCCCAGGATTCCTGCCCGTTGATATTGTCCTGCATCACTTCATCAAAGAACTCTCCCAGGAGACCCTGGCCTTCCATCGGACCGCCAATGCATGCAGTACTGGTGATTACCGGCGGATTGGCAAACATCATACTCTGCCCGCCCTTTTTTTTCTTCACTTACCCACCCCCGTAAATCCATCAGTATTTGTTAATTTCTATTTTTATCATGAGTTAAATAAATAATTCATAAGCAGCTGCAGTAAAAATCGCCTATAACTTCCACTTATAAAATTACCATAAGTGACACATTAATAAACTAGTTGAGTGAACCGGCGCGCCAATAGCAAGAGACTCTGTCCACTATTTTGACAACTACTTGGATAAGGATGATTTCTATGCATGCTCAAATCGGCATCCCACGCGGCCTATTGTTTCACGAGTTTGGCGATTTATGGACCGAGTTTTTTCATAACTTAAAGGCTGATGTAACGATTTCACCTGAAACTAACCGGCAAATACTGGATAACGGCGCCATGCTTGCTATTGATGAATCATGCCTGCCGCTGAAAATATACCTTGGTCATGTGGCGGCCTTGCTGCCTGAATGCACTCACATTTTTGTGCCACGGGTGACCGGATATCACGATAATTTTTTTATGTGTGCCAAATTTGCCGGTCTGCCGGATATTATCAGCAATACTTTTGGTTTGTCACCTGACAGAATTATTGCCCCCAATATTGAGAATCGCTCATGGATGAGTCAGTATAAGGCAGCTCATACCGTCAGTTTGAAATCCGGCCTATCCCGGGCGTCCAGCTATCGCGCCTACATGCAGGCAAAAAGTTTTTGGCGCAGCAAGAACTATGACGATGTACCGTTATCCGGCACCAAAGCGGCGGTCATTGGTCACAGCTACCTGCTGCAGGATGCATTTTTCGGCAGTGACATATTTTCCACACTGGCGTCCAGAAACATTATTGCCCTTACACCGGAACATATCCCCAACAAAATACTGTATGACGAGGCCAAAGCTTTTCACCCTGATATCTACTGGCAGCTTTCCGCCAAACTGGCCGGCGCCGCCCGCTTTTTCAGTCAACAGCGGGATGTGGCCGGTATCATCCTGGTATCAAGTTTTTGCTGCGGTCCCGACTCACTGGTAAATGAATATATTGAACATCATGTATTAAAAGACAGCGGCAAACCATATATTATCCTCAATCTTGACGAACATACCGGCAATGCCGGCATTGTCACCAGGCTGGAGGCATTTTTGGATTTGATGGATTGGAGGAAAGAAAATTGAAAGTTACCTTTCCCCATATGGGTTATTTAAATATTCCTGTACGTAATATGTTGACAAACCTCGGAATTGACATTGTTGAAGCACCGCCTATTACCAAAAGAACGGTGGAATTAGGATCACTTCACTCACCGGAAGGAGTTTGCCTGCCCTATAAAATTAATATGGGCAACTTTCTCGAAGGTTTGGAACAGGGCGCCGACACGGTGCTGACAGTGTGCGGGGCCGGGAAGTGCCGCTTAGGTTTCTATAACGCGGTACAGAAAATTGCCTTGGCAAAAAAACAGCAAGCTGCTGTACCCATCTATACCATTAATACTTCAACCAATTTATTTCCCCAGCTATACAAATTCCTGCGTGCAGCCTCTCCTCAGTCCGGCCGGCTGGAGATAATACGGAACATCGCTCTGGGTATCAAAACTCTCAAAGCCTTTGATGCTGTAAATGACGCCAAGAACTTTTATGGCGCGCGGGCTGCTTCCCCGGCCGACATAATAAATATGAACAACGACGCCGCAGCCACCTTGGGGAAATGCTGCAGTTTTAAAGAAATTAACCAGGCGCGCGACGTCATCATCGCCAAAATGCAGCCTAAAACCGGTCAAAATACCGCCAGTCCGGTAAAAGTCGGCCTAATTGGCGAATTCTATTTATTACTGGAGCCTTATGTCAATCACCGAGTTGAAGATTTGCTTGTTTCCCAGGGAGTCGAGGTCAAAAAATTTGTTTACACTGGCGATTGGGCCTATTCCCGCACCTTACTGGAAGCTCTGGGCCTGTACAACGAGGAAAAAGCCTATTTGGCTGATGCCCGCCCGTATTTGAATTATCATGTCGGCGGCGACGGCCTGAAATCTGTCGGCAGTGCTCTATGGTGCGCCCGCCATGGCTATGACGGGATTATCCACGTTTACCCCTTTGGCTGCATTCCTGAAGTGGTCGCTCAATATGCCTTGAAAAATGTCGCCAATGACTGCAATCTGCCGATGCTGACCTTAAGTGTTGACGAACATTCCAGCGATGTGGGAATTGTCACCCGCGTCGAAGCTTTTGTCGATTGCCTGAAAAGAAGACAAAAAAGTGGGACACAACCGAAAATATATTAAAAACATTTCTAACCACAGAGGACACAGAGGGCACAGAGGGATTATGATGAAACTCATACTCCCCGTGAGATAAATATCGAGCCGTTCCACTCCGTGTGCTCCGCGTACTCCGTGGTTCAAATATTCTAAAAACATTCTAACCGCAGAGGACACAGAGGGCACAAAGGGATTATGACGAATACTTATATTCCCTGCGAGATGCACATCGAGCCGTTCCACTCTGTGTCCTCTGTGGTTCAAAAAATATTAGCACAGGCTTTCTACAATCCATATCTTCTTACGGCGAAACGCTGTTGCTCCATTTTCCGCAGCGGTCGCCCCAGCGGGCGGCTACCTGGTCGTTCATTTTTATTTCAATTACTTCGCATAAATTAGGACAGCCGCCGCATTCCAGATTGTTGGAAGAATAGGTGTAATCAAGCAGATCAAAACCGCGAAAGGCAGTTTTGCCATTGGCGCGTACTTGCTCCTTTGCCAGCAGCGCTGCGCCTATCGCTCCCATAACGTTATAATGGGGCGGAATTACCACCTGACAATTCAGCGCCTCTTCAAAAGCGCGTTTCATCCCTTTGTTGGCTGCTACGCCTCCCTGAAACAAAATAGGACCGTTGATTGTCTTGCCTTTGCCCACATTATTAAGATAGTTGCGCACCAAAGCCTGGCATAAACCATTGAGAATATCCGGAATCTGATGCCCGGTCTGCTGTTTATGGATCATATCCGACTCGGCAAAAACGGCGCAGCGCCCTGCCACCCGCACAGGGGTTGTTGAGGCAACTGCCCGATCGCCAAATTCTTCAATCGGCAAATTCAGTCTGGCAGACTGCTGGTCCAGAAAAGACCCTGTACCCGCCGCGCATACCGTATTCATGGCAAAATCTGTTACTACACCATTGCGGATAATAATCATTTTAGAATCCTGCCCGCCAATCTCAATTACCGTTTGCACATCAGGCACAATATGCATAGCAGCCACCGCATGGGCTGTTATTTCGTTTTTTATGGAATCAGCGCCTACCATTACCCCGGCCAGTTGACGCCCGCTGCCGGTAGTCCCAACACTTTTCACTGTAATTTCCGGGTTGCGTTCCTTTACCTGGCGCAAGCTATCCTGAACAGCGGCAATCGGCCGTCCCTGGGTACGGACATAGAGAGTATCCAGAACTTCACCACCGTCGTTAAGTAATGCAATGTTGGTACTCACAGAACCAACATCTATACCCAAACTAACCTGCAAAGAAAATCCCCCCTTTGATTATTAACCGTAATAGTATGCCCGCAATGCCCGGAAAAGATGTAAGAAAAGCGCGAATGCTGGTTATGGGGGAACGGCTAACCACAGAGGACACAGAGGGCACAGAGGGGATTATTATTGCTTATATTCACTGCTAAGCTCCGCTCTAGTGTATTTCACATTACCACAGTCGGTGCCGATTGATACTTTCCCTTTGCGACGTTCTGAATTCATGGTGCTACACTTCGCCATTGCCATTGCAATATAATTTCCCAATTTCATTGTTCGAATAAATATACGCGCCGTTCCACTCTGTGTCCTCTGTGTCCTCTGTGGTTCAAAAACAACAGCACAAGCTTCCTACATAAAAAAACCGACGTTCCTCTGAGCGCCGGTCTAATCAAGGTCGGTTTTCTGTTTTAAAGCTCCCTTCGTACCGAAAGGATGCCTTGAATCTCCGAAAGGACGGCTGTTACTTCATTGATGCTAACATTTGTTGGGAAATACAGCATTAATGACAAGTCCAGGTTCTTGCCCTGTTCTTCTATCTTGATATCGCGGATGCTTACACCATGGCCGCCCAGGACGGCACCAATTTTGCCAATTTGACCAGGCGAATTAATGCTTTTAATTACCAGTCCCACCAGATGCTCTGCACAGTCTTTTTTCTCCAGCCGGCCCACAAGGTACAAGGTAATAAAGACCAGGCCGGTTGTAAGGCAGGCCCCTAAATAATAGCCGCTGCCCACTGCCAGGCCGACACCGGATACCACCCATAAGCTGGCGGCAGTTGTTAATCCTTTTATTGTCAATCCTTCCCGCATGATGCTGCCTGCCCCTAAGAAGCCTATACCGCTTACCACCTGCGCGGCTAGCCTGGTAGGATCGGCATTGGTCATGCCTTGTACGGAATAATATATATTTATCGATAATATCATAATCAGGCATGAGCCGATGCACACCAGAATGTGGGTACGCAGTCCAGCCGATTTATTCCTTATCTGGCGTTCATAACCGATAATTCCACCTAAAACAACAGCTACCAGTAACTTTAATGCGATATCCAACTCGCCAATCATTCCATTTTCCTCCTAAGGTCAACTAACCTTAAATATACTAAAAATTCACGCAAAATACAATGGCAGAAAATTACATTTCAATCCTTCCTTAGCTATCTATTGACATCTGCGCATATAACATTATATTATAAAACCAAGTTATATGTGAACGATTGTTCATATGAAGAGGTGAGCAATATGAGTGACCTTGAATGTGATATCTGCGAACAGTTGTGTGAGCATCCCCGCATAATTTGCCTGGCAAAAAAAGACATGCTGCCTGAGGATAATGTGATGCTGCTGGCGGATACCTTTAAGATTTTAGGTGATCCTACCAGAATAAGAATATTGCATATTTTATCCCAGCGGGAGATGTGCGTCTGTGATATTGCCGCAACCCTCAATATGGGGCAATCAGCCATTTCCCACCAACTGAGAACACTGCGCAGCGCCAGACTAGTAAAATACCGTAAAGACGGCAAAGCAGCCTGGTATTCGCTTGACGATGAGCACATTGTGGCTCTCATCGGCCAGGGCTTGGAACATGTTGGGCATATCTAGGAGGAATAGAAATGAATAAACGCAATGATGACTCAAAACAGGCAGCCGCCACCTGTCTGGAAACAGCAGCCGCCGTCGACGGCGCCGATGTAATAAACAGTACATTCACCGTTGAAGGCCTGGATTGCGCCGATTGCGCCGCTAAGCTGGAAAAAGCGATTCAGCGGCTGCAAGGAGTTACTGACGCCCAAATGAATTTCGCCGCTGCCAAAATTAAGGTGGACTATGACAGCGCCTGCCTGCAGCCGGCTGATATATTAAAAGTAATCAGCGGTTTCGGTTATAATGCCAGCCTGGTAAAAACAGCCCACGACGCCCCCGGTCTGCGCAAAAGTGTTTTACGGATTAGCGGGCTTGACTGCGCCGAATGTGCCTCTTCACTGGAAAAAAGAATTGTTGCCTTAGCGGGTGTACATACAGCCAATATTAACTTCGGCGCCGGCAAACTGACAGTGGAACATACTGCTCCGCTTCATGAAATATTGCATGCTGTTAAACAGGCAGGCTATCAGGCAGACAGCATTGATAATCTACAGGAATACCAGCAAAATAAAACGACCTGGTGGAATAACACCAAAATGCTGGGAACTATCCTGTCAGGTATCTTTTTGGTCCTGGCAACTGCCGCCGGCTTGTGGGGTGTTGAAGACAAAATCGTCACCTGGATATATTTTGCCGCCATTTTGGCAGGTGGCTATAATGTTGCCAAAAGCGGACTCTATGGCTTGCGTACATTGACGCTGGATACCAATTTACTAATGGTCATTGCCGTACTGGGCGCCATTGCGATCAACCAGTTAAGTGAAGGTGCCACAGTTGTATTTTTATTCGCAGTCGGTAATGCGCTGCAGGCATATACCATGGACAAGACACGGCAATCGATCCGCACTTTGATGGAATTGGCACCCCCTGCGGCAACGGTAAGGCGGGACGGACAAGAATTCAGTCTGCCTGTTGAAGATATAGCTGTTGGCGATGTTATTATCGTAAAACCCGGCGAACGCATTGCTATGGACGGCATAGTCCTCACCGGGACGTCGACGGTAAATCAGGCGGCCATCACCGGTGAATCCCTGCCTGTGGAAAAAAACAAGGGAGATACTGTTTACGCAGGTACGGTAAATGAACAGGGCGCTTTAGAGATAACTGTTGCCAAACTTACCGAGGACTCCACACTGTCCAAGATCATGCATCTCGTCGAGGAAGCCCAGGCGGAAAAAGCGCCGTTACAACAGTTTGTCGATGTTTTTGCCAAATACTATACACCGACTGTCATAATCGGCGCGATTGCTTTGCTCCTTATTCCCTGGCTGGGATTTCACCGGTCTGCCGATGAATGGTTTTACCGCGCTCTGATATTGTTGGTGATTTCCTGTCCTTGTGCCCTTGTTATATCTACACCGGTCTCCATCGTCTCGGCAATAGGTAACGCCTCGCGGCACGGTGTGCTTATTAAAGGCGGTGCTTATCTTGAACAAATGGGTATAGTTGAAGCCATCGCCTTTGATAAGACAGGCACCCTCACCCGTGGTCAACCTGTGGTCACCGATATTGTACCGTTAAACGGATTTACCGGGGACGAACTTTTGTCTGCGGCAGCTGCCGTGGAAAGATGGTCGGAACACCCTATTGCCCGGGCAATTGTTGTTAAAGCCGGTGACCTGTCCTTACAATCTTCAACTAACTTTAAGGCATTACTCGGCAGAGGCGCACAGGCCATTGTCGATGGCAGGGCAATATATGCCGGCAGCCTTCGCCTGTTTGAAGAACTGGATCATTCTCTGGCATCCTGTAAGGAAAAGCAGATTGAATTTGAGCAGCAAGGCAAAACAGTCATATTTGTTGGTACCGCCGAAACAGTATATGGGATGATTGCCGTAGCCGACCAGTTGCGGGACAACAGCAAAGAAGCAGTACAGAAATTACGGTCTTATGGCGTACGAAAAATAGTCATGCTAACAGGCGATAACAACCGGGTAGCTAAAACAATTGCCGGAGAGTTGAAATTAAACTCCTTTTATAGTGAACTGCTGCCACAAGACAAGGTGACAACGATTAAACGCATGGCCCGCCATTACGGCTGTGTAGCCATGGTCGGGGATGGGATCAATGATGCGCCGGCGCTGGCGGCAGCCAATATCGGAATTGCCATGGGAGTAGCAGGCTCGGATGCTGCTCTGGAAACAGCCGATATCGCTTTGATGGCTGACGATTTAAGCAAACTGGCCTATATCATCAGGCTCAGCCGCAAAACGGTAAGGGTTATTAAACAAAATATCGCTTTTTCGGTTATTGTAAAATTGTTGTTCGTTCTGGCAACCTTTGCCGGAGTTGTGACCCTATGGATGGCCGTATTCGCCGACACCGGCGCCGCCCTCCTGGTAACCCTGAACGGCATGCGCCTCGTGCGCGAAATACGCGTATAGAGGAGACCTCGGGGAACGGCTAACCACAGAGGGCACAGAGGGGGGATATGATGAATACTCATATTCCCCGTGGCGTGCTAAACTCAACGTATTACCGCCTTTCTGAAGCTCAAAACACATATCTTCGCTAGATGAATATCGAGCCGTTCCACTCTGTGTCCTCTGTGTCCTCTGTGGTTCAAAAACAAAAAAGCCCATCAGGGCTTTTTCTTATTATAGCATGTCTTCTACTATCTCGGCAGCGTTTCGCACAAACTTGCCGCAATTGCCGAAGAGTTTATTTTCCCTGGCGTAGGCAAAACCTTCCGGGGTACTGACATCGTAGCCCACCAGCTCCCGGCAGGTAGTGGAACCATTGCAGGCTTTAAATTTATCCAGGAACTCCCTGGCGAGCGCTATACTTTTATCCTTGGCTTTAGGATCATCCATGTTGTATTTCAGGCCAAGGGCCATTAGCGCTCCGGTAACTGCCCCGCAAGTCTGCCCGGTGCGGGCTATGCCACCGCCAAACGTACTGGCGATTTTCAGGGCACTTTCCCGGTCAAGTCCCAGCTTCGGCCCGTAAGCGGCCAATACGGCCTGAGAACAAGAACACCCTTTATTAAAGTATTCGACCGCGGTTTCAATATCGTTCATTATTTCCACCCTCTCCTTTAAAATAGACTAATAAACTTGTCCACCAATTGGGGATCAAATTGTATTCCTGCGCCTTTAACAATTTCAGCTGCCGCCGCTGCGGCACTTTGCGCCCGGCGGTAAGGGCGGTCATTAGTTATCGCGTCGTAAGCATCAATAATTGCCAGGATACGACATTCCAACGGAATATCCCCGCCTTTGAGGCCAAAGGGATAGCCTGTGCCATCCCACCATTCATGGTGATTCAGGATAAAATCGGCGATGGGTGCCAGGTCATATACTGCCTGGGCAATACGATACCCTATTTCGGAATGTTTCTTCATTTCATCGAATTCATCAGGAGTTAACCGTCCTGGTTTAAATAAGATGCGGTCAGGAATTCCAACTTTACCGATATCATGAAATTGCGCCAGCAGCCGTAAATCGGCCACTTTGGTTTCTGACAGCCCAAGGGCAGTACCAAATTGTGAAACCAAATCCTGCATCCGCTCGCCATGGCCCTCGGTAATAAAGTCCCTGGCTTCCAGCGCCTTCATTAGCGCTTGTACGGTAGCATTATGAACACTTTTACTGCGGTGCAGCTTTTCCCGGTACATATTGTTATCTGCTTCTTTAATGAGGTCAGCTATCTTGAAGCCAACACCGTCGCTTACGGCATAACCAACCGATATACTTAGGGCAAGCTGTGGATTATCTGCATTATACCTGGCCACGCTCTCCTGGATACTCTTGTAAGCGGCTTCCACTTCAGAAGCTTTCCCCCGTGGCAACAGAATAACAAATTCATCGCCGCCAATTCTGGCAATAGTAGCTTCAGGGCCAAAAGACCGGCAGATAACGTCAGCTACCGCCACCAGCAAAGCGTCACCGGCAGCATGTCCCAAAGCGTTATTAATAAGTTTCAGCCCGTCAACATCACAGATGATGACTCCGGCAGGTGTCAGGCCCGCCTCCTCCAGGCGGTTAATCTCCTGCTCAAAGTACGCCCGATTATATACCCCGGTAAGAGTGTCATGCAGACTGTAATATTTTAGTTTCTCCTCCATCTGCCTGCGAGCGGTGATATTACGGCTGGCCAAAGTTATACCGCAGACAGCACTGGTTTTATCCCACTGAACTTTGCCAACAGTCTCAAGCCATACATAGTGGCCATCTGCGTGCCTACAGCGAAATTCAATACCACCCTGGGAAGAGCCGTCAACACATAACATTTGAAAAGCGTCCTGGGCTCCGGGCAAGTCCTCAGGATGAATAAAGTCAAAAACACAATTGCCCAGCAGCATTGCCGGCGTGTAGCCGATTATATTTGTACTGGATGGACTGACATACTCCAGAATTCCTGCAGCATTACACTGGTATACTACATCCAGCATATTGTCGGTGATCCGGCGTAGTTTGCCTTCACTGGCCTTTAATGCTTCCTCTGACTGTCTGCGTTCCGAAATGTCCCGGGAAATCCCCAGCAGTACCGGCCGCCCCTTTAATTCAAACATATGAACTTTTACTTCTATGGGCATTTTTTGTCCTGCCTGGTTTTTGTACGTTGTTTCAAAGACAATTTGTTTTTCAAAACAGAGCCTTTTCATAAGAAAACGTATATGGTCAAGTTCAATATCCAGAATGCTTACAGGGTCCATTCCCATTAATTCAGCTTTGGTATACCCCAGTTTCTGGTACATCATGGCATTGGCTTCGATAAATTTACCCGGTAAACCTTCAGGAGAAACTTCAACAACAAAAATAGCATCCTTACTGTTGTCAAAAATAATTTTATATAATTCTTCGTTGTCAGACATTTCATACTACCTTTCATATGTAGTCTAGCGGGTAAACTGTTACTATACTTCGCTAAATACCAGAAAAATCCTTGTAATAATCTTCAGTAAATTGACTTTGGGGATGGGGATACGGCTAGCCACAGAGGACACAGAGGGATTTTATTAATACTCGTATTCCCCGTAGCGTGCTAAACTCAACATATTACCACCTTACTGAAGCTCAAAACATATATCCTCGCGACGTCCTGAACTCAATGTTATTACCCTTCGTCCCACAGTTAGTGCCATATAATATCCCGATTTGTTTGCACGAATGAATATCGAGCCGTTCCACTCTGTGTCCTCTGTGTCCTCTGTGGTTCAAAAAAATCCAGTACAAGTTGACTACAACATAAAAAAAATACACAGCACCTGGCTGTGTATTAATGTATTAGTATCTTTTTCGTCTGGCAGAAGAGGCTATACCCATTTCTTCCCGGTATTTGGCTACCGTGCGACGTGATACAGTTATCCCCTGTCTGTTAAGAATGTCGGTTAATGCCTGATCACTGTAAGGATGTTTTGCATTTTCTTTAGCTACCAGTTCTTTGATTTCCCGTTTAACCCTGGCCGCAGCAACATCCTCGCCGCCCACGCCCTGTATTCCTCCGGAAAAAAAATCACGCAAACTGAACAGACCATGGGGAGTATTCGCATATTTATTGGCAATAGCACGGCTGACTGTAGATTCATGAACACTGATATGTTCGGCAACCTTCTTCATGGTCAGAGGGCGCAGGAATTTGGGACTAATATCAAAAAATTCCGGCTGTAAGCTAATAATTGCCTCCATTATATTATACAGTGTGCGCCGCCGCTGCTCGATGCTTTTAATAAGCCAGACAGCCGAATTGAGGTGTTCTTCCACATATTTTCTGGCATCACTGTCTGCGCCCTGCGCTACCTGCCGGTAATAAGGATTTATTACCAGGCGGGGCGCAGTGGTATCATTAACGATAATAAAATATTTGCCGTTTACCCGCTCTACTGTAATATCCGGAATGATATAGCCTGACTGGCTGCTGCCAAACCCTCTCCCGGGTTTAGGGTCCAGGCTGCGGATAATATCCACCGCCTCCTGCACTTCCTGCAAAGTGCAGCCCAGCTTGTCCGCAATCGCCTTATAACGGCCGCTGGCAACTTCATCAAGATAATCATCAATAATGGCGGTTACCCGTATATCAGTTATACCTCTTTGCTTTACCTGAATAGAAAGGCATTCTTGTAAGCTTCTCGCGCCAACTCCCACCGGCTCAAAAGTTTGAATGATCGCCAGTACCCCGTTGACAATTTCCTCAGGCATATTCAATGTCTGTGATGCTTCGGACACTGTACAGCACAAATAACCGTTATCATCGATACAACCGATAAGATATCTGCCCGCCACTGTTGCGTCATTATCAAATACCGTCAAATGGAGCTGCAGCTCCAGGTGTTCCTGCAAGCTGGTTTCACTTGCCGTAAATGATTCAAAGGACGGCATATCTTTTACACTTGTCGGCATGCTGCCGGTATCAGTGCCATCATTAAAATACTCGGACCAGTCAAAATATTCGCTTAGAGGCTCCTCCGCCTTTCTGTCCTCTTGCACCTCAGGCTCAATGGTCTCCTTTTCCTCCGCTTCCAGTACCGGGTTTTCCAGTAATGCCTGTTCTACCATACTGGCCAGTTCCAAAGAAGATAATTGCAATATTGCTATTGCTTGAAGCAATTGAGGTGTCATAATTAATTTTTGCGTGACTTCCAGCCTGAGGTTGTTATCGAGACGCACCCCCAAGACCTCCTTTCCGAGTCTGTTTAAAAACACCCATCTGCGTTGTAGGCCACGTTCAGAAGCGCTGCAGACTGGACATTTTTAAACAACCTCGTATTATTAATGTTTCTGGTTTTTTAATGCACCCTCAGCATATCCTTGGCAACTGATCGCCGACAAGCATATCAAGAAGACGTACACCGCCCACCAGGGTGCGCAGCCCCACTTGTCCTGCCGGTTTATCGGTTACTTTGCCAATTACCCTTGCCTCATGTCCGTATTTATGTTCGTGCATTATCGCCAGTACTTTTTCGGTATATTTATCTTCGACAAACAAAATTAATTTCCCTTCATTGGCTAAATATAATGGATCAAAACCAAAGACGTCGCAGACTGCCCTTACCGCCGGGCGTACCGGAATGTTAGCCTCATCAATGGCAATCCCTACTCCGGCCTGAGCGGCAATCTCATTGAGTGTCGTCGCCAGCCCACCCCGTGTGGGATCCCGTAAAACGGCCACCTGGGGTACAACGGCCAAAATCTCTTGCGTCAGACTGTTGAGGGGGGCACAATCACTGACAATCGTCTCAGGCAGGGTCAGGCCGTGACGCTCGCTCATTACTGCCAGGGCATGGTCTCCCAGATAACCGCTGAGAATAATATCCTGCCCGGGCCTGGCACCGGCACCCGAAATATTCACCTTGTCGATAATCGTCCCAATACCGGCAGTATTAATTATTATGCCGTCGACTGCCCCTTTCTCCACTACTTTGGTATCGCCTGTGACAATTTGCACCTCTGCCTCATCAGCTGCTTGCCGCATAGAAGAAACAATCCTGGACAGATCGGCCAGATGAAACCCTTCTTCCAGCACAAAACCGGCGCTCAAATACAGCGGCCTGGCACCTGTCATCGCCAGATCATTTACCGTACCGCATACTGCCAGTTTACCGATATCTCCGCCGGCAAAAAACACCGGTTTGACTACATAACTATCAGTGGTAAACGCCAGTCGTTTACCGCCGACATTCAATATTGCCCCATCATGCATTTGAGCCAGTATATTGTTGGAAAATGCAGGAAACATCACTTTTTGCACTAATTCATGGCTCAGCTTGCCGCCGCTGCCATGAGCAAGTTGGATATATTCATCAGCTTTAGTCATGCTGCCACCTCCCTGCGCCGTACTTATACCAGGCGGCGCACGCCCCTTCAACTGATACCATACATGCCCCCACAGGATTATTGCTTGTGCATACTTTACCAAACAGCGGGCAGTCAACAGGCTTTGCCAGCCCGCGCAGCACCTGACCACAGCAGCAGCCGGCCGGTTCCCGGGTTTCTTCCACCGTCACCGTTAAATTGGTCAACGCGTCAAAACGCCGGTACTGCTTTCTCAGCACCAGTCCGGAACGAGCAATGACCCCCAAGCCGCGCCAGGCGATATCTGCCTCTTCATAAACCTGCAACAATATATTGCGCGCCACCGTGTTGCCTTCATAGCTAACAACATGCCTGTACTGGTTTTCCAGGGCCGGTGTACCGGCTTTCAGTTGTTTAACAAGCATATGCACCGCCTGTAAAATATCGAGGGGCTCAAAACCGGCAATAACTGCAGGCATGTTGTATTCACCGGCTAGGAACTGGTAGGGCTCCATGCCGGTAATGGCGCACACATGTCCAGGCAGCAAAAAACCGTCCACCTGTGCTCCGGCTGTGAGCAAAGTCCTTAAAACCGGCGGCACCAGTTTATGGGCAGACAAGACGTAAAAGTTATTAATCCCGGCTTGTTCTGCGGCAAGCACCACCGCCGCAGCGATAGGAGCTGTTGTTTCAAAGCCGACAGCCAGAAAAATCACTTGCTTATCCGGATTTTCACCGGCAATAGTCAAACTCTCCAAGGGCGAATAGACAATCCTGATATCCGCACCATGCATTTTTTCCGCCATAAGAGTGGACGTCGAACCAGGCACTTTCAGCATATCGCCAAAAGTGGCAATAATGATACCCGGCTGCCGACTGTAAGCAATCGCCGTATCAAGGTATTCATTAGGTGTTACAC
>JAEYSJ010000055.1 GCA_023434855.1 Bacillota bacterium
CGCAAAGACTAATCCACTGCAGAGCGATGCCATGCCCCATACCAGCGTACAGCCGACCCGGATGGACATGGCTTTTTTCTTTTGTAATCCCACCGAAGAGCCTCCTAACCCAACTATATGATAGCAAGAAGTAAATATGTGAATATTGCAATTATTAAAGACAAAGAATAGCCTTTGCAGCTATTCCTTGTTTCTGTCCGTGTAGGACAGGTTTACGCTTACCAAATGATAGAGTATAATTAGAATTGCTTACCTTTGGAAAAAACCAGTTCCCTACCTTGCGCGCCAACGCAAGCAGGGCATGCTTAATAGAGGCATTGTTGCTGTCTGCAACTGCCTTGTAGGTATGTATGGAGTTTATTAGTGTATAACTTTATTGGGCCTCAACTCCTTTGCATAGCTTGCATTGTGGTCTTTGCTTAACATTTCACCTCTTCTCGGCTGTGCATTTGTCTAGTTGATAAGTATATTTTTGTGCCAATGGCACATTTTTATATCCTGATTATATTGTGCCATTGGCACAAAGTCAACTACTTTAAAGGAATTGGTTTATATGATTTTATCAATCTTAGCGGAGCGTCTTACATATTTGCGTGAAAACCGCAATTTAAAATTAAAGGACGTAGCTCTGGCAGTCGGCATTACAGCAAGTGCAGTAGGCTCACTAGAGCATGGTCGAAGAGCGATAAGCATTGAAACACTTATTAAAATGGCTAACTTTTATGATGTATCAACTGATTGGCTCTTGGGCCTCACAGATAATCCAAAACGAAGTTGATTAAATCCAATATAGCGTTGCATAATTCATCGTTTCAGAAGCAATACTTCTATTAACATTTTAGAAGCATTACTTCTGAAAGTCAAGTGATAAGGTGGTAATTGAGTGATTATTTTTTCTGAGCGCTTAAAAGAATTGAGAACAAAGCATAAAATAAATCAAGCTACCTTAGCTGAGTTACTCCATGTCAGTCAAAGACAAATTTCATATTATGAAAAAGCTCAAGATACGCCCTCGCTTGTATCACTTATTGCTATCGCAGACTATTTTGATGTGTCACTTGATTATTTAGTTGGACGCTCTGATGATCCCACAAAGAGATAATTAGTGTAAAGAATAGCCTCTCTAGTTTTAATTTTGTTTCCTATTACGAAACTTTATTTTTATTATACGTTTCTTAATACGAAACGTCAAGGAGTTATTTTATGTTCCCACAAAAAGTATTTGCTGAAAGATTAAAGCTATTACGCACCAATCGCAAAATTACTATGCAAAAACTAGCTGATGAGATTGGATTAAAAAATAAAGGTACAATTGGTCAGTTCGAAACTGAAATAACAGTACCGTCTTCAGAAACTCTTATTAGCCTCGCAGACTACTTTGATGTATCAATTGATTACTTAGTTGGTCGCTCTGATGATCCCCAAAGGAGATAAAGTATAGAATGCCTAAGGTCAACCGATGCATTCGGCTACTTTAGGCATTTTCTTTATTAGCCGTTTCCCCTAAAATAAGAATTATAACAAATCAGCTTTTTTATATACAAATTTAGATAATATACGATGTTCAAATATACGTTATAAAGGTTTTTAATTAAATGGCATGAATACATTTAGTTTAACAAACCTTTCTGAATCTCAAACTTGTATAAAGGAAGTGTAAGTATGAGAAATAAAATTACTATTTTAGGAGCATTGGCAAATTCCGGCATCAAAAATGGAAACGAAGTAATGACTAAGTATTTGGCAGATAATATTGAAAATGTTAAAGTTTTTCGAAGGGATACTGGTCCAGGTATAAAAAATGCTCTAGACTGGGAAATAGCACTTAGTGCCACTGCTTCAATTGTAACAATAGCCGGTTTTCTATGGAAAGCTTATGAAAAGTTTATTGCTCCATTAAATAATGATAATGCCTTTATTTTCGTACAAGTAAAAAATGAATCTGATAATAAATTCGAACAATTTATTATTGGTGATGAATATAAGGATAAAGATGTATTTATCAATTCATTCGTAAGTAAGGTTGAAAATTTAACTATAAATAATACATCTGTTAGGATAGAAAGAAAATCAACTACAACTATACATATCAGCAAAAACACTGATAAGTTTTAAATTCCTACATAATATCGGAAATTTCTACTTATGGGACAAGGGGCAGTTTCTCTGTCCTTCTGTTTATATGACAAGCCTTTGTCGAAAGGCCACATCCTTTTGGTACTACCTTTTCTAGTTATAGGAAATTGTAGATTTACATTATCTTGTTTAATTATATTTTTATGCCAATGGCACATTTTTATAAATGCTATCCTATAGAATGAAAAATAAAATGCCTAAAGTCAACCGATAACTTCGGTTGCTTTAGGCGTTTTGCTATCTAAGACGAAAATTATCTTTCTCCGTTACAAATGCTGCTTCTCCAATATTATACTCCTAACAATCAATGTAATATTATTGACAGGAGCTCATTCCGCTGATCTTCGCCCCCGCAGTCCACCCTAAAATAGGTAGTTTACTCGATCTTTTGCCTCAGATCGGATACTACAGCCATAGCAATTTTTGCAAACTTCTCCAGTCGTTTAATTCGATCTTCTATATGTTTCTTTGCTTGCACGTCAGGGTCAGACTCTTGCGATATATTATCCTCATCCCAAATCATGCGAATTAATGGAAATTCGATACCATCGTCAGCACCCGCCGCCTCAGCAAGGGAAATCCATTCTGCAGACTTATTGATCGCAGTTTGTGCTGCCTGAGTTAGGCAGTAGCGAATGAGTATTTTAGCCGAATAGTCCAAGCCATCGACAAGCCTTAGCCAAGATTCCGTCACATCGTTCTCTTCGACTTTGTCAGTAGCGGCTCTTACAGAACGGAAATACCTTGGTGTATCGTCTTCGGGATCTAAGCTCTCAAGGGTTCGCAGAAGCGGATCGAGCTCCTCAAACGGACGTTTACCGTCTGATAGCGTGTGCCGATGCTTCCAAAGATTTAAGATTGCATCACTGCAGGCCTGCATCTTCGCTGGCCGTTCTTCAAAGGTGGCATTTTCCGCATTCTGAATCAACTCCGCAATATAGTGAGCCATCCAGCGTCCGAGAGTATCTACAGAATGATCAAGGCCAATCTCTTTCGTCAGCTTCCTGCCCAACTCAATCACCGCTTCACAGCGTTCTGATACAGCCGTCGGACTTGATGAGGAATAGTCGTGCACTTGGCGGGATGAATCCGGTGTCATTATCATTACTCCTTTCCCATCGAGAATAGCGGAGATGCCGTTCAATTTCTATTTCCACAATTAAATCCATTTCTAGCGCATGTAAAAGCGATACAATGAACTTGAAAGACGCTTGAAAACGTTCCCCGCATTCATTTTTTTCATCATTGTCTTCATCTTGAAAGTGTCCCCACGTTTGAGACCAAGCGATATCAATACAATCGCCTTGTACAAACCATCGTCGATGCTCGGCATCAGAGTTCAACTTCATAAGCTCAATGATGTAAGCGGCTGGTTGAGGTGGCGGATATTGAATAGCTCCGGCCCATGGATCTTGTTCATCTAGTCCGCTTTCGCGGGATCGATCAGCAATCCATCCCCTAAGTTGAAAACCTTCAAAGTCGACTTGTAAATCGTCATCGGCATCAGGTATTCGATAATCGTGTGGATTGCCTACGCTCTGCAAGGCTCTCAGCAGCGCCATTGAACGTCCGGGCGAAACGAGCGCGCTATAGACACGAACAGACTCTTCCCGACGACCAGAAACCCATTCCCAGCGACCCCAAAGATTTATGCGTCCATCAGGGGCTATGAAAATTCGATCAAAGTCATCTCTTGCAATAGACCATCGCCAATCAGCCGTTTCTGTTTCGTCCTTCCACGCTGGTCTTTCAAGCGGGATTGGGTCGCGACGATCCGCAAGCCAACCATCGTCCTGGCGGGAAAGATCATGGCTTCTAAGCCAAAGATGAAACTGATTATCAAAGTCGTCCGTGTCTTGATACACAGGCGTCGTTATTAAAAGCTTCCCGGCAACAACCATCATTGCATGATAAGAGAGATAAAAACACATATCATCCGTACGCGGATACGAACCATGAGTGTGATGTGTCTCCATATCTTTGAAAATTTTGCGTTTGCGGCGCTCATCTTTATCCCAACGAATACCTCCGGTCCGCTGCCAGTCGTTTTGAATTACACGCAATACTTCACCTTCAATGCTGACTTGCGATTTTCCGAAGCGCCTGCCAAGCGGAGCAAACCAGTATGGGGGGAGGTCAATGCCGAAATAAAACCGATCTTCATCACGTTTAGTATCTGGCTGCTCTTCTTCATCCGGTTCTTTATTTTCACTATGTCGATAATGTTTGAATTCGACAACCGGGAGAGATGATATATTAACGGTCAACAACCTTTCTCTCAAATCATCTGAAGATTTCAAGGCTCCTGCATCCAACAAAGCAAGAATAGCTCTCTTCGCATACTCCCGAATGAGAACATGAGGCTCTCCATCAAACACTAACTTGATCAAAAAGTCGGCATAAGGCGCGACGATATTGGGGTAATCTTTCGCAGTACGGGCAAAGCCAATCAGCAACCATTGGCGTGCGTGCAGATTGTAGAAATGTAGATTAGCATCATAAAAGGCGCCCGCCAAGCTCCCTTTTGCCAGTTCAACAAGATAATTTAGGACTTTCACTTGTTCAAGAATACCTAATGCGCGTACTACATGCGCTGCTTCCCAACGCAAGCTTGCCCGGGGAGATGCCAGGCTCCCCCAGATATAACCAGCGACTGAGCCCTCAACCTCGCGGGGAGGTGCAAGCTTCGACGACCACGGACCATCGCCATCGGTATCCTCTAAAATAGGTTCAAATAGATCGAGCCCAAAGGTAAGCGCCTCTAGTGCTTCACTCTCCGTCAGCTTCGGCCCCAGGAGTCCTACCAAAGTGAACAAACGACCTGAACCAGCGACTTCGCTCGCTTCGCTGATAGCCGATAGGACCACATTAATCAAATCGGCTTCCGCAGTCCCGCTCACTTCACATGCAGTCTTGAGCGGAAGCATCTCATTACGCCGGTTTTTCGAGATTGTCATGCAGAATCGACGGCAAAACGCTTTAAGGGTCTGGCTCAGAGCCGCCTTGACTGCGAGACGACCACTCCAGCTATCGGGCAGTTTCTCAAGAAAGATGCGTAAGCAATAGAGGTCAAAATCCACTACATCCGCAATAGCAGTAACGAATTCAGCTTCTTTGCCAATATGCACACGATGGCACGCTTCTGAAAAAAAATTTTCATGATAATGAGGAAATTCAGAAGTTATAAACCGACGATACGCCCGCGAAATATCATTGGCGACGTTAAAGTCAGTATCCGCGAAGATGGTGTCCCAATCTTTCTTGTCTTCCCGGTCTATAGCATAATTTACATCGTAACTGCTCTTCCCCGACTTTCTGGCTTCTTCCTCAAGTTCACACAAGGCAATTCGCGCATCAAGCTCCAACTGTTTTATGCCATGCCTGTCTAAAATGCATTTGAGTTCGCGCCATTTTTCAACACTCTGCTCACTCAGAACCATATATCGGTAAGCAAACGCCGCTACAACCTCTTTTTTAACATTACCTATAGAGGTATCCATAACGCTCTTGAGTAAGAGGGGCTTATTCCAGTCAGCGCGAAACCCAATTAATGCCAGAGCAGCTTGTGGTTCGAGATTGCCACGCAAAACAAGAAAGTTGACTGCGATTGGCAATAGCCGTTCTGCCCACCCAAAATCCCGGTCTCGCCAACGGCTAAGGATTGCAAGGGACGACTTCCCGCACAGACTGGCAATCGCCTCGACGGTTGCCTCCCAATCAAAGTACTTTTTTTCGGAAAGATAGGCATATGACAGTTCAGCACAACGTGCGAGTCGATATGCTGCCACCTGATTTGAACCATGCGGAGAGACAGCACGGTTGGCCAATTCGAGAAGCGCTCCCCATCTATCCAAGTTTTCATCGCCGATTTTGCTTGCTACCGTTACTGCCTGATTAAAATAGGCCTCTGCTTCAGAATGGCTTAGCGTTAAGACCGCTCTCGCCAAACTGACGTAGCTGTCTGACTTCAACTCTGCATCTTCTCGCTCGTCTTGGATTAATTCAAACGCCTTATTGGCATAGTCAAGTGCTTGGGCCTCCAAGATTTGTGTTCGGGCGGCTAGTCGGGCAAAATATGTGAATGTCGTAGTATACAATTTCAAATTTTGAGTAGAAACCCATTGATAAAACATACTGACCAATGCAGTATCAATGCTTTTGGCTGTCAACAAGGTTTCAAACCAGACCCGAGCAATCTCGTTTGGTATATCAGAATACTCACGATAGCCGATCTGTTCTGCTTTTCCAGACTCGGACCTCGTTTTTTCAATAGCATCAGCAAACTCTCTAGAAGATGTTTGCCCAAGAAAAGTTCTCGCCCATAACAGATGCCATGGCAGAAGAGAAGCAACGCTGTCCTTGAAACTCCGGGCATCTTCAGATTCAGAATAAGGCTTCGGACTTTCTAGTTCTTTACGCAATTCATCGTGTGCCAAATCAATAAGCTCAAGTGATTTGCCGTTGAGTACTGCCTGCAGTGAATATGCACGAAGCAATGGAAACCGTTCGTTGCTAAAGCGCGATGAAAGCCCTCGCGGAGGCGATACAGGTAGGCATCGTGTCAGGAGCGAGATCAGATTGTCCGGCGTGCCAATGGTTAACTTATATGCAGCTACCACTAGTCCAGTGACTGCCCGAATGGTGGTCCTCTCCATATCATCCCAGTGTTTATCGTCTTTGAGTTTAACACGGGGGTTTAAAGCCAAGTGGAGCGCACGTTCTACAACACTCCTCGGCGGTACTCTGTTGACCTCCCATAACTCCAACGCAATTGCTAGTACAAGATACAGGTCATTTCCCGCTGCAACAGCAAGGTCATCAAGGTCCTGATAACGGCCATGATCTATGAATCGTCTCGCAAGGAGTCGCCCAGCGCGAAACGAAATCTCTCGGGGGCGCCAACGACGCAAATCTCTGGCACAAAATTCAGCACCGTAAATATTAAAAATGGCAATTGACAACTCAAGACGATCGTTATCAGATACTTTTTCCTTTTGACGTTCTTCACTTGGTAGGCGACTCCAATTTCGCAGCCAATCACCGGCCATACGGAGCCTAGAGCGTGCATCGCCTAGAAGTTCTTGCCGTCCGGACAGTAGCGCCGCTTCATACGCATTGTGGGAGCCTACCCATCCAGAGCCGAATGTCCTGCGTGAAACGAGTTCTTGGATGCGTTCACTTTCCAAAAAGATCGCAGCAAGGTCTGTATTCGCTTGAAGAAGTTTTCGTTGCCGTTCATCCCCCGCGCTTTCACCTCCAGCTTTTAGCGCTAGCTTCGCCGCTTCGGTATAGCGCTTTTCACGCAAGCTCGCCTTGAGGGCAAATTGAAGGCGCTGCAATTCAATATCACGCTTCGCGACGGGGCTAGTATTCGGTAATGACTCCGAAGACAGAGCGAGTGCTACAAGTTCCGGAAACTGACCCGCCTCCAGCATGAGTTGTGGCAATACAGAGGCTACGTAGGCACTGCTTGACGCAAGCGGTTTTAGACTAGCCAAAAAAGCTGCCAGATCCTCTGCTGTTGGCTTAAACCTTTCTCTGAACCAAGTCTCAGCAGGCTCATCAAGGAACTGAATGGTGTTGCCCGTTACGAGGAGAGGACGCCTGAGATCGTACGCGAAACTCTTGATTGCAGCTTCTTCGACCCCAGAGATAGACGCTAGAACAGATATAGGAATTAAAGGGCGGAGAGCAGCAAGTCCCGCGCAGATTTTGTCTATCTGCATCTTTTCGACAGATCCTGCTTCATCGCGGAGTACTGCGATAGAGCTTTCGAGTAGTTTCCCAATCGTATTTTCAACAGTGGTGGGATTAGGGCCTAGTTTACGGAGAATCTTATTTAACGTAGCGTTCTGGGAAAGCGCCAGCGCTTGAACACGAGGATTCTGAGAACTTAGGCGATGGAATTCATCCACGTCTTGTTCAGTGGCGTCAGCGAAGATTTGTCGTAGATATAAGGACGTTTCATTTCGACTGAAAGGCTTGAGCTCAAGCCGTATGGCGTTAGGCTGAGGATTAAGCATATCCTGCCGATGTGTACGGCACAAGGCTACCAGACGAACACCTTCCGGAAGGCGCTCTCGGATCAAGTCGCGCACGAAGGAGCGCGCTTCTCCAATTTCCTCTGCCGCCATTTGGGCATTATCAGCGGCGTCGATGATTATGTAAAGAAGCGCTTGCGGGTTCTTGGATTTCAGCGAGTTGATGCTTTGCTGTAGACGATAAACAAATGCTTTTACGTAGGCCGCTGAATCTGCATAAGGACTGGGGATAAGCGGATGGCAAAGCCCCTTGGCAGATAGCTCATTTGCGATTTGTACAAGAGCATCCTTATGGCGATGCCGATAGCCGCTCGGACTACGATACTGACCGTCTCCAAAGCAGTCATAAAGAACATCTGTTGATCCATCAGGTAGTCCAAACTTGATCCGGGTTGCAAAAATTGACTTTCCTACTCCGGCTGCAGCATGAACAACGACGGGAATACCGCTTGCCTGTACGATTGTTTGTAACAGCTCCTGTTCTTGTCCACGCGGAATCGCGTCTTCAAGAGTACTAATGCGGCAAGGTGCAGGAAATAAGCGTTCTCCATCGGTTTTGAGAGCCCGGAGCACATCCATTCTGGTTATAGCGGGGTTTTCTGCACTTTCCGAGAGAGCTTTCTTAGTTACCAACTCTTTTAGTTGAGTAGGAGCGTCAACGTCTGCATCAACCAGATAGTAACTAATGTCTTGGGCTAGCAAGTTTCGTTGGTCCCACAGCCCCTCCTGATTGCCTTCAAGACGAAGTAGCTTACAAAAACTCGTTAGTCCCAGGCCACTCATATTCGTGAACTGCTCTAACTTTTCAAGAGCAGCATCATGCCGCGCCGGAAGACATTCACTGACATCATGAATAGCCTCTAGAAAATCAGTACTAATAGGGCGATTTGAAACGAAATAAAACTCTAATTTTCCGTTCAAATTGTCTGATCCGAGGTGCTGTTGAACTGCCAAGTACCGTTCGGCAAACCCCTTAAGTGTGTTTTTCAGCTCACTTGGCATCCAAGCTGTATCTGCTCTTACCGTTGAATGCTTTAATTGAATGTACCGAATTAATGATGCTTGTTCGAGATTTTCACTTCCGTAGTACTCACCGACGTCAATCAACTGTTCACCTGTTGAAATAGGCTCTGCTGCATCTACCTCAGATACGGATGGCCCTTCAATCGTGACTGCCTTTAAGACTGCGTTGGGTGAAAGAAGAAGCAGACAACGGCGGGCAGCCCATAAGTAGTGAAACTGATCGCCGTCGCGGCTGGCACGGACCAAATTTGTTTCGGACACTCGAATCACCCTTTCCACGAGAACTATGTTATCCTATCAAATTAAAGATATAGATATTCAAATTGCGCGTTTAGGTCATCCTATTCCAATTCTCAAGTTCTTTCCTATATCTCATGTCCAGTTTTTCAACGCTTCCGGTAGGTCCTTGTAATTTAATGAAATAAGTCTAAAGAAAAATAACCTTTAGCAATTCCATTAATCGCTTTTCTTTACAAGTGGACATTCTTTAATCCATTTCCATGTTTTCTGAAACCGACCGAGCTTTTTATTCTCATAAATTGGAAGCGAAAAATATCTAGAAAATGCGCTCATAGCAGCTTCCATAACATCTTCCAAGGGATTTGTATGAAATGTTCTCTCATATGATTCAAGGCTTTTCCAATCACTTATCGCACTAGAACTACCATGCAATAACTCATTTCGTAAATCAAACAGCTTATCCGCACGATTTATCCAAGACTTGTCTCCTGAAAAGGTTTCGCTGATACCGAATTTAATTCCCTTTTCAACTTGTGCTCGTCTCCCAAAAAGTGCATCAAGTGCAATAAAGAAATGGATAAATCGATCTAAATCCTCTTCTGCATTTATACCATAATTAATAAAATGAGAAGCCACAACAGCCTTCTGCAATATTTCTTGAGAAGCTTGTTCACGCAAACTATACCACTCATTGACTGTTTGAATTACCTGCGTTGATATATTTATGGGTTCTATTATAGAAGGTAAGAGAATACCAACATAAGAAAAAACACTACCACTTCCTACATTACTTATGCCTGAAAATTGACATGCATATCCCATTCCCTCTTTACTACTACAAATAAGCAGTTCACGTCTTCTTGTATTCATTGACAATACTACTGAAAGAAATGTTCTAATTTTATTAACAGCGCTCCTCTTAATTCCAAGCTCAGTTCCTTTATCCTCAACAATTATCCATGACAGCTTATCTTGGCGTACCAATGGAACAGTAATATCTTGAATATAATCATTATATTTTCCCGTTATTATATTCCAATCTCCTGTATTAGCATATTTCGTATTAAACGTACTCCACGTAGCTACATCATCATGCTTAAGCAACGTTAATCCGTCTGTAGGAAGCGCAAAAGATTGTTCTATTTCTAAGTTTTCAAGAGGATATATTAATAACCAGTCCTTGATGCTGGCTAAAGCTTCTGCCTCAATTACATCCCATAGTCTTTTACCAAATACATTTACATCAATAGAATTTTTTTTTGCTTCAAAAAGAGTTGAAACATTCCTACTGATCAAACTATTAATCTCAAATAGTGATGTATTTAGTGAGTTTTCTTTCAAAGCTTGTTCAACTGCTTTGTAAAAACTAATTTCATCAATACCCAAAAAACGTGAATCTTTTGCTGCTGCAATCGTTAAAATGTCATTTGCTATCGTTTTTATACACGGATCCAGATACCATTTAAAAGATATCCTGCTAAATGAATCTCCTTTACCTGCAAAGAAATTACTAGTAATAAAAGTCTCATCTGGTTTATTGTTAATATATACTTTCCGAGTCAGAGCAATAACTTTTCCTAAAAGATTTTTCACTCCTCAAGCACCTCTTAAATATCGATGTTTAAATTTTAAAATCATCTGACACTTTTGTGAATGGGCTTCCGCTATCAGTCCTGCCGTAATATTTGCAATTTAAAAATTCCCTCAAAAAAAGGAGAAATCCTGCCAATTAGCAAAAATTTGACAACATACAAAAACGTCAAAGGTCGGGACTCCCGAACTTTGACGTTACTATATAGTTTAAGTACGTTTCCTAGCTATTATAACTCTTTTCTTTGCATTAGAATGTGGCAAGTTATTAAGGGTAAATTTTAAATGCTTAGTCATTCTTTGGATTTCAGGAAATTTATTAGGATCTATATTAGAAATTGCCTGTAACTGCCCCTTGAGGGATAACACTATACTCTCAAAATTATGTATATTACTTTTATTATTACGGCATTTTTTTATATCTTGAAAATTTTCATATGCCCTTTTTTGTAATTTGTTAGGTACTTCTAATCGATGAGATGGACTTACTATTGTGCCAGTAATTGGTTTAGGATCTTTTTTAGAATAATATTTAACCTTACAATATTTAGGCTTATGACCAAATTTCCTTAAAACAATATCAATATCATTTGCCAATTTATCGCTAGCAAAAGGTTCTATGCTTGAGAATGTCATATCATCGACATAAAGTGTGAATATACAACCATATTGGCATGCTACTCTATTTATTTCTTCAAACATTTTTTGATACGCATAATATGCTATCAACTGGCTAGTTGGACATCCTGTAGGAATTCCACCTTTGTAGGTAACTATATCAGCTAATATACCAGCAATATCATCAGAAGTTTTTAAATAATCTCTAAAGAATCTAAATACAGGCTCTCTTTTGCAGTTATCGTAAAATTTTTTAATATCTACTGTTAAAACATAACTTGATAAAAGATGGACCTTCCCATTATCTATATAGCACTTACCTTTTTCACCAGAAATCAACCATAATGGGCGATTCACTCGTTCGATTAATCTTAGAATACGTTTCTGGATTAATTTCAAATTTAAGCAAGGAGCTGTAATATCTCTTGTTTCATTTGTTCCACTTTTTTCTATTTTAAATGCATGATACCTAATTGCATTTCCAATTCTATTTAAATCATATTTTCCAAGCCTTAATAAACTCTCTAACTTCCTCTGGCTTTTGCATTTATAAATAGCACATTGAGTTATATCGTACTTTTTAATTACTTTTTTCATTATTACCCAAATTGCCGGACATCTTATTAATGAGTTGCATCATTAAATTTCTAATAAATGTACTACTCTTGTTTTCTTTCTCTAATTCGTCAAGGTTTTCTGACAGCAGAATAAGAGATGATAATTTTATGCCATAGATATCCGCATATTTTTGTAGTATTTCTAACGATGGCTTTTTTTTATTATTTTCTATTTCAGATAAATAGCTTGCTGATATCCCAAGCTCAGTACACATTTCACTGGCTTTATAGCCATAAATGCTTCTGGTCCTTTTTAAAACATCACCTATCACACGTATCACCGCCTCAACTAGAGCTAATATATATATTAATGTAGGAATTAGCAGAAATTAGATAGGTTTTCCTGTTTGCCGCCCTTTGCCATAACTACCTCTTAAGAAAATCGTATATGCTTTGGAGAATTTGAAGCAACATCCAAAGCGCTTCAATACATTTAAATAAGAACCGAAAAAGTTCCGTTCTCCAAATTTTTTTACGGCGAGGTTTTGTTATGGGCTTCGACAAACTAGGTGCGTCTTGTACGAACAGCGAATATTTTTTAGTTTTCATGAAACTACTCCTTTGAGAGCCACAAATATAGTTAAAATGGCTCCCTCCCGGAAAGGAGTTGGTGCATACAAGACAACCTATCTAATTCAATTGCGGCATCGTCCAAGCTCCCGGCTTGGATGATGCTTTGGGTATAGCACGTTGGCCGGTCTGCCTGCCACGAACTACCCAAAAGTTAGAACACCACCAAGGATGCTCCTCAAGTGCTTGTTGCACTTCATTTGTGGGGAGTCGACCATCTCAATATTAAAAAGTGAATTTCAATATTGATTTTCGCTGTAACTAAAAAATACCATATTAAGCAATTACAAGTCAAGATGTTTTTTCGCTAATAGCGAATTTTTTTCATCGTTTTTTTAGACTCGCGGGATTATTCTTTTGATTCATTACCAATCTTAGGGACAAAGGGACAGGTCTCTTGTCCCTATTTAGCTAAAAGTCTATATAATATCTGTCTTCAATTTCTACTTTCAACACTAATAGTTGGTATAATATATAATGGAACCAAGCCCTCTCTTATTCGATAATGAGAGCGTCCAGCTAAATCTTATATAATAAGGTGAAACCATGAAAAAGACAGAGAAGTAACCTCCTAAAGAATATGTCATCTATTTTTTAGGAGGTCAACAAAATGTATTTTAACAAAATCTATATCGAAAACTGGGACCGCAAACAACATTTTGAGCATTATTTAAAGAATGTAAAATGCGGCTTCAGCATCACTTCCAATATAGATAGTACGGTATTAGTACCAGCGGTAAAGGCAAAATCATTAAAGCTTTATCCTGTCTTGCTTTATATGGTAACCACTGTAGTGAACATGCAGCAGGAATTCCGAATATGCTTCAACGGTGATAAGGAATTGGGCTATTGGGAAACGATGAATCCGTCTTATACGGTATTTCATCAGGATACCACTACCTTTTCGAGCCTTTGGACGGAGTATACCGATGATTTTAATGCGTTTTATCAAAACATCCAGGCTGATATTGAGAAGTACGCTAATAA
>JAEYSJ010000071.1 GCA_023434855.1 Bacillota bacterium
CAGTACTGCCGATTTAGCAAAAATCACTGCCTGGCTGGAAAACCATCTGCAAATCACCGCTTCCACACCACAGGACAGAGCTACCCTGCATACTGTCGCTTCACTGGTATCCCTGCGTTCAGCCCGCCTGGTAGCCGCAACCTTCCTCGGAATACTGTGGCACCTGGATCAGAGTCTTGAGCGGTTCCATACTATCGGCGTTGATGGCTCTCTTTATGAAAAAATGCCTGGTTATGCAGCGAATATCAGCCATACTTTACATGAGGCACTACAGGAAAGGGCCCGCCAGGTAAAAGTTATCCTTTCCAAAGATGGTTCCGGCATTGGCGCTGCCATTGCCGTGGCAATTGTTAAAAATTAATAGATTATTCATCATACTTAGAGACATCCTCATTACGAGGATGTCTCTAATAATCCAAACTGCTGTGTATCTATCCATTGCATTCTCAAAAGAGACCAGAAATCGGATGCCAATCTATTAAGAACATAATCATACGGAAGCCATCCATAGCCTGATTCTCCCCAGTCTTTTCCCCAGGAGTTCCGGAAAAGCAAAGCGCCTATTGTTGTTTTATTACACTCGATATTTGTTATTTTCTTTTTATCATCGTAGCCAACAGCTGTAATGGCATGACCCCATTGTGCTTCTTCCCCCGGACAAGGATAGGGAACCCCGCCGGGAACATCTGAAGACTCAAAGGAATTAAATCCATATAACCCAAACATCGAAGGGATACCTGCGGCAATGTATTTTTTCACACTTTCAAGAACTGAAACCGGACTAACATTTAAGGTATCGTCATTGCAAATAAAAAAGAGCCTTGCGGCTCAAAGTCATACAGTCTTCGGTTTCATAGCACTGTCTAATATATTCTTGAACGTAGAGGGAGGTACTTTTTTCTTCAATCCATCCTTGGATTGCCGGTGATCATTTTTATTGCTTAAAATGCTCTGAACACCAACTACTTTCGTAATCATATTATCGCCCTCCTTGGCGTTAATACCTCTTGTAAATATTATCGGAATTTTTCGAATTTTAATTAAGTATAAAATGGAAAAATTGCATTTTAACTGCCTTATTTTACTATCTATGAAAAGCATTCCTGACATTTTAATTTTTAATAGTTTTTTGATTTTAGTCCATCATTGTATGCCCTTGTTATGATATTTTTATATACAGTCGCATCTGTTTCCAGTTGCTTCAGCATGTTATCAACTTTTTCTTTGGCAGTTTTGATGTCTTCTTCATTGCCTGACTCTAAGCTTGCACTTACTTCACCCAGTCCGTTTTTAACTTCTAATGTTATATCTTTATATTTTACATCAACTGACTTTATTGTACGAATAAAATCCGCCAGCGGTTCCCGGATTATCCAGACCACGAAAGCTGCTACTACAGGCCAGGCACTCACGCTGATCACATTCACAATAAAAGTCAACATGTCCATAGCATTCATCTCCCTCCGGGATTTAACTACTAACATGTTTATTCTGTTTCAACCGTTTGTATGATTTTGTTTTAGGTAAAAATATTAGCGTCCCAGGCGGACGCTAATTTATTGCATATTTCCCACTTACTAACCCTTTACCAATCCAGACGACTAACAGATATTATTGCCGAAATTGGTTGACACTTGAATGAAAATTTGGCACTATTAACTTAGTTAACGATTGTTAGCTAAGTTATTATTATTTCTATTGGATGTACAAGTTTTATTCTAGGGGGGAGAAACTTTGTCTTTTACACTTTCACATGTTGCAGCGGCTATTCCGATAAAAGACATGAAAACAAAAGACGGCCAAAATCTTTTTGATTTGACCGCTCTTGTACTTGGTTGTATGGCCCCGGATTTCGAATTTTATATTCATTTGCAACCTATTAAACAATCAATGAGTATTCCTTATGGACATACCTTTAGCGGCATGTTTTTCTACGATTTACCTTTTTGTTTTCTATTTGCCTGGATATTTCACACAATAATAAAAAAACCTTTACTTTTACATTTACCTCAGCCTTACGCCCAGCGATATGCTAAATTCGTTCGGCAAAAATGGCATATAGATCTGCAATCTTTGCTCGTCTTTAGCTATTCCGCCATTCTTGCTATGACAATACATATCCTATGGGATTCATTTACTCATATCAATAGCCCTGTGGTTCAGCATATAGTTTTTTTGTCTCTGCCTGTCAGTATATTTACTCACACCATTCCACTTTGTAAGCTTCTTGACCACATCGGTTCAATTACCGGACTTGCGACAGTCGCTTATTATCTATATTCTTTTGATCATAATGTCACATCCGATCCAATCATCGCTATTTCCGCAGTACGGAAAACCTTCTATTTTGCTATGATTGTCAGCAGTGGAATTGGGTTAACGTTCTATTGGCTGTATCGATATGGTGTACCATCTGATATGAACGACATGGCAGGCCCAATTATTGCTTTCGTTAGCGGACTTTCCATCGGAATAACCCTGCTATCTTATCTATTTTCGAAGGTTTACGAACTAGATCAACCAACCAATTTGACTTACAATAAGCCCACAGATTTTTAGCCGTCTCAAATAGACTACAAATTTTCGTCTGTAAAAAAAATGCTCTTGGCAGATTGCTTCTTTACAAAGTGCAGTAGGCCATGAAAAATTTACAGAAATATTCCTATCTCAGTTTTTTCTTACCATTGCTTAGGAATCATGGTTCAAGCGGTGAATCATATTTTTGTATAATACTTTCAAAAATAAAAAAGACCTGGCTCACACCAAGTCTTTAGACTATAAATATTCGTTGACTTTATTTTTCATTTATCATCGAAATAAAATATTTGTGTATTCTGTCATCCTTAGTCAGTTCCGGATGAAAGGCTGTTGCCAGCAGTTTGTCCTGGCGGGCAATGACAATTTTATCATTGACGCTGGCCAGCACCTTCACATTATCGCCTACGCTTTCGATGTAAGGAGCGCGGATAAATACCGCCCGCACCGGCTGCTCACCAAATTCGGGAACATAGAGATCGGCTTCAAAGCTTTCCTGCTGGCGGCCAAAGGCGTTGCGCTGCACAACCGTATCCATCAGACTCAACCTCGGCTGATTGCTGCCGATTATATCTTTAGACATAACAATCATACCGGCGCAAGTGCCGTAGATAGCCATTCCTTTCTGGGCCCTGTCCCTGATTTTCTCCATCAGGCCCCATTCCACCATCAGTTTGCCTATTGTTGTGCTTTCACCGCCGGGAATAATCAAACCATCTATATCGTCTATATCCTCCGGCTTTCTGACTTCTATTGCTTCAGCTCCGCATTTCTCCAGCATCCAGCAGTGTTCACGAAACGCTCCCTGGAGAGCAAGTACACCGATTTTCATAGTATCACCTCCATTTATTCTTTTACAGTCTGACATGACCCAATAGTTTAGGCACCGATTAAAAACTTAAAATTCTGATTTAGATATAAAAATCCAAAATCCTTGGGTCTGATACTTCAAACCCAAGGATCATATCATGATTACCAGCCGCGCTCTTGCATGCGCTCGTGTTGCGGGATGGTGTCAATCTCAATGCCCACCATGGCTTCACCCAGATCTTTGGACACTTCTGCCAATACCTTGGGGTCGTTATAGTAGGTAGTTGCTGACACAATTGCCTTGGCCCGTTTAGCCGGGTCACCGGATTTAAAGATCCCGGATCCGACAAATATGCCGTCGCAGCCCAGCTGCATCATCAACGCAGCGTCAGCCGGAGTGGCGATACCGCCGGCCGCAAAATTTACCACAGGCAAGCGTCCCAGTTTTTTAGTTTCCAGCACCAGTTCAAATGGTGCTGCAATATTTTTCGCAAAAGCGGCTACTTCTTCGTCAGGCAGGTTTTGCAACTGGCGGATTTCACTCATTACCATCCTGATATGTTTTACCGCCTCGATTACGTTGCCGGTACCGGGTTCGCCTTTGGTACGGATCATGGCTGCTCCCTCGCCGATACGCCGCAGGGCTTCACCCAGATTCTTCGCGCCGCAGACAAAAGGTACTTTAAATTGATGTTTATTGATGTGAAATTTATCGTCAGCCGGTGTAAGCACTTCACTTTCATCGATATAATCTATACCTAATGATTCCAGAATTTGCGCCTCCACAAAGTGGCCGATACGTGCTTTGGCCATGACTGGAATTGTCACTGAATCCATAATTTTTTGCACGATACTGGGATCGGCCATTCTGGCCACGCCACCCGCGGCCCGGATATCAGCCGGTACACGCTCTAATGCCATAACGGCGCAAGCTCCTGCTTCTTCAGCTATTTTAGCCTGTTCAGGAGTTGTTACATCCATAATTACTCCGCCTTTTAGCATTTCTGCTAAGCCGGCCTTTACACGAAAAGTCCCTTGTTGCATATTGATAACCTCCTATATAGCATATAGCAAAATTTGCATTTATCAACACATTCTAAATTATATACGACAACGCCGGAACTTTTCCTGCCATATAAATTACATTTTGTAAGTTTTTACTTTCTCTTGTATATTATGCACAATTTCCTGGGCAAATGGACCAAGATTGCCGTCGGCAAATGCTTTTAACGTCCCTGCCGCCACCTGTCTGATGGCACTTCTGATAATAATCGGATTGGTTATATTTTGCTGTCGTAAACCTGCCTCGATGTGTACCCCTGCCGCCAGTACATGCTCCGCGGCAATGGTATTTATCTCGGAAACAATGTCCGAATCACCGACTATTACCTGCCCCACCAGTTGAAAAATTTCTTCCACCCGGGGCACAAGCTCAGGCACGCGTTCATCAACTATTACTACCGGCCGCTGCCCCAAAAGCATTTCCCCGGCGTGGCCGACAAATTTTACCCCGATACATTTTACATGACTGGCGGCTGTTTCCTCCAGCGTTTTTTGTTTAACATTAGTTGCCACATTAATTACTGTTACCGGGTGAGGCATATTATTAAAAATGTTGATGCAGTTAATAACCTCACTGTCAGGCACTGCCAGAATAACTGTACCCAATCTGGCAATCTGCTCCATGCCTTCAGCGTTCGAGACATTTAGTCCATTGGCTAATGCTTCCATTTTGCTAAACTCCCTGTCATACACACATAAAATAACATGATCAACCAGTTTTGCGGCTAGCGCCCTACCCATACGGCCAACACCAATCAGTCCGATGTGCATTGTATTCCTCCTGACATGAAATTTACATTATATTTGTCAGTATATTCTATTACAGCTTGACTGGCGCCTGCCTTTATAGATATATATGAATATTATGAGCAAAAAGCGTGGCATCTATGTTTAAATGCCACGCTTTGCTATGAGCAATAATTAATGCCTGTAATAATCCCTTTAAGTAATGCCAACAGCAGCATTGCCAGGCTGACAAGCACAATCATCCATATACCGGCTGCCGTTTTCTTTTTCTTGCCATGCTTGCCGAATGTCCTTATCCCTATCCATAAGCCATAACCTAAAAGCACATAAGCGACGATGATAATTAATACTTCAAGAAGTAACAGTAGAATTCACCGCCCTTCTGAAATATTTCTGTTTTTGCAACAATACCTTATATTTAATAACTTCATTTAAGTTCTTGTTCAATACTATGACAGCCTGAGATAAAGTATACATGTAAAATAACAAGCCGCATCTTTTTAAAATGTCCTTGACACAGGGTCCATTTTATTTCGATGCGGCTTGCTATTTTTATCAAATCTTAAATTTGTTTACAGCATCATTCAAATCTTTGGCCATTTGCGCCAGGTTTTGACCTGATGCGGTTATTTCCTGCATGGAAGCTGCCTGCTGCTGAGCAGCTGCTGATACTGTCTGCGTTTGTCCGGCAATGTTTTTACTGATATTGGCGAAATCCTCAATAGTATTAACAATCTGCTGGCTGCCACCTGCTATTTCTTTTATTGCAACAGATATTTGCCGGACTTGGTCGGTAACTTCGTTTATATGTGCGCTGATTTCCTCAAAAACCTTACCGGCGGTATTAACAACCTTCGTACCTTCCTTAACCTCTTGTGTACCTGTCTGCATGACAGTTACTGCCTGAGCTGTCCCGCTTTGAATCTCCCTGATTAATTCGGCAATCTGCTTGGCTTCTTGTTGGGCCTGCTCGGCAAGTTTTCGCACTTCATCAGCCACAACCGCAAACCCCCTGCCCTGCTCCCCGGCCCTCGCCGCTTCAATCGCGGCATTCAGAGCCAGGAGATTAGTCTGGCCGGCAATACTGGAAATTGTATTAACAATTTGCCCAATTTCTTGTGAGTATTCATTTAATTTCGTAACTACTTCTGCCGAATTTATAACTGAGTTTTCGATATTTCTTATCTGTGTAACAGCCGTCTCTACCGTCTTAAGACCATCCTGTGCTGCATTTCCCATATCGTGGGAAGAATTTACCACATTATCCACGCTGGCGGCAATTTGTTGAACACCGGCCATCATTTGCTGCGCTACCGCCGAGGTGGAGCTGACGGCCATAAGCTGCCGTTCAGTGCTCCCAACAACCTCATTAATGGAATTGTCCACTTGAGTGGCCGCTTTTGCCGAACTATCAACAATTACAGCCAATGTGTCTGATGAAGCCGCTACCTGCTTGACGGAGCTTAAAATACTGCTGATGATTGTCTTAAAGCTATCCTGCATTTTATTTAGAGCAAGGGCTAACTCACCCAGTTCATCACTTGATGTTGAATTTACCGGAGTGCGCAAATCACCGGCAGCATAATTACTCGCCGCCATCAGCATACCATGAATCGGCCGGCATACCATCCTGGTGAGAAAGATACTCAGACAAATACCGATAATAGCTGCGATAACTCCAACAACTCCGGCGAAAACCGTCTCCCGGAGCATAGTACTGTATGATGACTGCAAATTCCCCTCGGCAATATCCTTGTTGTCCCTCACCGTTGTCTGCAATATACCGGATATTTCTTCGGTATAAAGAGTTATTCTTTTGGCAATATCATATGCTGAAACTTTTAACGCCTGGGCTTTTTCCGCATTGCCTGCCGACAATTCTTTGTGATAAGCTTTAACCACCGGCGCCAGATCATTAAGCACTCCGTCACCATATTTTGTCGTCAGGCTGATTAATTTCTGGGTTTCCTGACGTTTGTTCTCTGGCACCATATCAATCAATTGATATTCCATAACGACTGCACTGCTGCTGGCTTGCTCCATTTGTTTAAAGAATTTTTCATCGCCGTAAGCGACAAACCCGCGCATTGCGCCTACTCCCACGTTAAAGTTATTCTCAATTTGCATAGCCAGCACCAGACGCTGATTGGCTTTGTCAATAGCCTCTAAATGAGTAGCAAAAGATTTAAGAGAAACTACCGCAACTACTCCTAGGATTGCAATTAAACCCAGCATAACAATAAAACCACCACTAATTTTTGCACCAATCGTCAACTTTTTCATCTACATCACTTCCCTGTTACAAATTAAAAGCAGCCAGGTATTAAGAAGGAATTTCTGTAAGAATAAACATATTTTGGGAAACAAACAAAAAAGCTTTTATACAGTAGTCGTGCTTACTATACAAAAGCGTCTTTGCTCTAAGTACCTTAATAAATTTGTACTAATTTTATCATACTTAATATTGCTTGACAAGAATATCCTTCCTTAATTTACATATAACAAGATAATCTAATACATATCGACATGCAATGCACCATAAAAATATTTTATTGCAATGTTACAAAAGAGGCATATCCTGGAAATAATAGTATTAGGAGGTGGGCTAAACATGGGAGATAAACGGCCAGGATGCGGCCCCAAGAAAAAGGATAAAAAAGCATCTGTTGAATTTTCCAAAGAGATTGCTCCAAAAGAGACTCGCTCCCCAAACAGTAAATAAAAATCTAAAAACCCATGATACAAAAAGTAGGATTGACAGATTTCAAAGCACCTGTCAATCCTACTTTTTATCTTAGTAACTGTCACCCTTAAACTCATTGATATTAAGTGTAGCTTCTTTACTTTCATTAAATGTCACTGTCACAACGTCACCTATTTTAGCCAGAGGCAGTTTTGGCGAGAGATTTATAGTGCCGGCAAAAATCCGGGGATCGCCCTCCAGCATGAAATAGAAGTAAGACTCTCCCCCTTTGACTACATGGGAGATACGGCTAATTTTACCTTGTACTTGCACTTGTTTTATTTCATTACCCGGTACATATAAATTTCCTTTACCCATCAGGTTCTGTTGATAATTGCGCAACGCGCTCTCAATATCCGGCCCTACTCCTACCAGATTGTAGTTTTCCACCGATACAAAAGCTACAGCCTTCAACAGTCCTTCCTTGTCCTTGAGCGGCGAAATATAAGTTGGCACACCGTTAATATTATATAAAATCGGATATCCTGCCCGGTATCCCTTTTCCTGCACCTGCCCTTCCGCCGATTTCTTGGCACCTGTTTCATCAGCACCGGCCACCTTGTACCATTTGGCCTCCTTGGTACGGGAGTTGACCAAAATAAAACCGACTGTGCTTTCGTCTTTGCCGGAGGAAGTAATCCCAGTATACCAATATACGCTGTCATCGTTACCATAGATGAGATGCAGCTCTTTTCCGGTAGGCTTAAGTGTTCCTGTCTTGGCAAATATTGCATTCCAGAAACCGTTGACATATTCGCCCCAGTCCGCAATTTGCCGGTAAATAAATTCTTCCGGCTGTACCCGGTCAATCCAGCGGGGCATATCCGCAATAGCATATTTGTTGATTTCCCCCGTCTGCGCGTTTACAACAATTACTCCTATGGCATCGGCGCCCCGGTAACCTATCTTATTCTTATACAGAGTAACCACCCAATATGGATTGAAATCATCATCCACTTCAAAGGAAAAATCCGTCATACCCACATTGACAATTCCATGAGAATACAAATAACGAGGCAGATAATCCAGGAAAAAACCTTTGGTTTGATATTTCAGGTAAATATCCTGGCCGTTCACATTTTGGACAAGCCGGACATCCTGGGGGTTTGTGGCGGAAACCATTACATAGCCTTTGCTCCCCCGGCTATGGTTTGACAACCATTGAAAAAAGCCGCGGTGCTCAAGGGGCGCCACGTAATAAAGCTTTTCCCGTACTTTTTGCAAAGACATTTCCCCTAATTGCACCTCACTGCCCAGGGCCGGTACTTCGCCAATCTTTTTATCTGCCAGTTTACGGGCCGTCTCTTCATCTACAATGCGTATCTGCGACAGGTTTATAGGTTCAACATCACTTGTAAATGAGCTTTCCTGCACACTGCCCAGTAAATCGTGGTACGATTGACTATAAAACAAAGGAGCGCTTGTCAAAATAGGAAAGATAAATAAATTGGCTGTACCGATCGCCAGCAGAATAACACCTATCACACCTAATGTTTTGTAATACCGGCTAACTTTACCTTCCCGCTGGTAATCAGAAATATCAATAACTTTGTTGTTCTCGCCGAATATTTGGGGAAAAAGCTTTTTGAGCAATTGTCCCCAGGCCGTATTGGCCACATACTGGCGAAACTTATTTAATAACACCACCGCCGATACAAATATCAATATCATTCCCCAGATAATTACCAATTGTGACCAACTGGTGAAGCCCCATGCCAATACCGGCATTTCAAAATAGAAGTAGGCCAAATTGAATAATACAAACAGCAGTATAGCAAACCGCATAAAAGAATTCCCCCTTAGAATGTTGCAACAATACAGATAACAGTCTCTTATTTAGAGCATCAGAGGCTGTTTAAAAATGCTCAGATTATATCATCTAGCTAATTAGGCGTTTTTTCATTAGATACACCGGCAGCCATGCCAGTAACATGGCCAATATTACTAAACAGCCCGCACTTTCCCACAAGGCGGCGGAAATATCACCAAAAACCAGGGCCCGGCATACCACTACACTGTGATAAAGAGGATTCAACCAGTCAAGTTTCTGCAACCAGGCAGGCATGGCGGAAACCGGAAAAAATACCCCGGCAAACAAATAGATGGGTGTAATAAACAAAGTAATGTAATAATTTAAATAATCAATGTGGGATACAGCCCCGGTATAGGATAATGCCAATAAAGAAAATACCACCCCCGGCAGGACCATAAAAAGTGGGATAAAAAGTGCCCAAAATGACTGAACCTGCCCTAAGGCAGTAATTACAATAAGAATTATTGTTCCAAAAACTATACTTTTCACTGCCCCGAACATTATCTCCCCGGCCACGACATCTTTTACGCCGGCCGGAGCAGCCAACATAGCATGAAAGGTTTTCTGAAACTGCATCCGGATAAAACTGGCATATGTACACTCGAAAGTAGCTGCAAACATTGCGGATGAGGCAACCATTCCTGATGAGATAAATTGTATATAACTCATGCCATCCATATTCTGAACAAAAGCTCCCAGGCCAAAACCCATTGCGGAAAGATACAACAGCGGCTCTATGAAATTAAACATAATGTTAGACCACCAGGTACGACGAAAAACAAAGAGATGACGTTGTAAAATACTTAGTGCAGCCCTCACTCTGCCGCCCTCCTTCCGGTAAGTTTTAAGAAGACATCCTCTAAATGGGCTGTACGGAGATAGCAGGCATACTGGGGCACCCCCAGCTTTTCCAATTGCTGCCATAAAGCCTCACCGTCAGGAGTGAACAAAAACAAACCTTCAGCCATGTGACTGACTTCCCCCCCTAACGCCGCAACCTTTGTTTCAAGATCGGCGGGAAGTTTATCCTGTGCCAGCCGTACTTCAATAACATATGGCAAAACGTACTCTTTTACCAACTTATCCGGACTGCCCTCAGCCAGAATTTCCCCCTCGTTCATAATCACCAGATAATCACAAAGCTGCGTAGCCTCTTCCATATAGTGAGTAGTCAGAACTAAAGTCACTCCTTCTTCCTTCAAACAACGCAGTTTTTGCCATACCAGCCGCCTGGCCTGTGGGTCAAGACCGGTAGTTGGCTCATCAAGAATAACGATCTTAGGCTGATTAATCAACGCTCTGGCAATTATCAGACGGCGCTTGGAACCGCCGGATAAATTCTCCACATTTTCATTCTGCTTATCAGTTAGTCCCATAAATTCCAGAAGTTCCACACCCCGTCGGCGGGCTTCTTTAAGACTGAGCCCAAAATATCCACCGTATACTTCCAAATTCTCAATAACCGATAGCTCCGGATCCAGGTTATCTTCCTGCGGCACGACTCCCAATAAGCGTTTAACAGAAGGCGGTGTTAATCTGATTCGCTCCCCGAGCAGCCACAATTCACCTTCATCCACTGTAGACAAACCGTACATCATCCGCATGGTAGTAGTTTTACCAGCCCCGTTATGTCCTAGAAAACCAAAACACTGGCGTTCTTCAATTGCAAAAGAAATTCCTTTTAGCGCTTTAAAATCACCATATGACTTCGCCAAATTCTTGCCGCAAATAACACAGGCCATAGACAGCCTCCTTTCGAAATTAGTGAAAGAGTAGTTGCTAATAGTATATTATAACACTTTTACCACTTTATACATAGAATCCTTCTCCACCGGCGCTTATTATTACTACTCTGCGGCAATCAATCTATACTAAAATTAAAAGCTGTCTGTTAAACCAGACAGCTTTGATCGTCATTGGCCGGCTTCCACATAATCTTCAAGAGTTGCCCCGGGAGCTATCATTGGAGTAACTAAGTGGTCAGCCGGAATATTTGCTATAATCACCACCGGTTTAGTACCGGCATAAGCTTCATCAAATACCCGGACAAATTGTTCCGGGGTGTCCACCTCAAAGCCCTGCACTCCACAGGCTTGCGCGAATGTGGCAAAGTCAAACTGCGGCAACAACGTTGCTGAATATCTGGCCTGATAAAATAAATGCTGCCATTGTCTCACCATGCCCAAGCTTTGATTATTTAAGACAATAGAAATAATGGGCAGTTGTTCGTTAAATACTGTGAATAATTCCATCCCGGTCATTTTAAAACCGCCATCACCGGCAATATGTATAACACGTCTGTCAGGTGCCGCCAGCTGCGCTCCTAAAGCAGCAGGAAGCCCAAAACCCATAGTACCAAAACCGCCTGATGTCAGCCAACTGCGCGGTTGTTCGATTTTCAAATGCTGCGCAGCCCACATTTGGTTTTGTCCCACATCAGTAGTAAAAACTACCGGCAAATTACGTGTTTTATCGCTGATGTGCCGCATTATCCACGGTGCGGACAATTCTTTTTCATTATAAGCTACAGTAAATTCTTCCTGCCATTTCCGTATATCCTTCCACCAGCCATTATAACCCTGGATTCCGGTGTCTTCACCTAATTCCCGGACTATCTGCTTAATATCCCCCACTAGAGAAAAGTTGGCGGCAATATTTTTATCTACCTCTGACGGATCAATATCTATATGGATAACAGTCTTATTAACGGCATAGCACCCCCGGTCACCGGTTACCCGGTCACTGAACCTGCTGCCAACAGCGACAATAACATCTGATAAATTGACAGCTTTGTTAGCTGCTACCTGTCCGTGCATACCGGTCATCCCTAAAAACTGTTCATGCCAGCCGGAAAAAGCTCCTAGCCCCATTAATGTACTAACAACAGGCAATCGTAATTTTTCGGCAAATAAACGTACTTCTTCAGAAGCTTCTGCCCTTATAACCCCGCCGCCGATCAATAAGACCGGATGTTGTGCCTGGGCTAAAACGCTTTTAGCTTCGGCAATGCTTTGATAAATCTCAGGTAATAGCGGCGCAATGTCATCCTTTTCCTTTTTTTCGTCAGGGATGGTGAAGGTATACTCCAACTCTTTTTTTTGCAAGTTGCTTGGAATATCAATCAGGACCGGACCCGGGCGCCCCGAAGCAGCAATTTGAAAAGCCTGCCGGAGTACTTCCGGCAATTTCTGAACATTGGTCACTGAAAAACTATGTTTAGTTGTTGCCAAAGTCACACTGACAATATCAACTTCCTGAAAAGCATCCCTGCCGATTTGCCCGGTAGGCACCTGTCCGGTAATAGCCACTAACGGCACTGAATCCATATAAGCTGTTGCCAGGCCTGTTACAATATTCGTTGCCCCAGGCCCTGAAGTTGCAATACATACACCTGTTTTACCGCTTGCACGAGCGTAACCGTCCGCAGCATGAACAGCACCTTGTTCATGTACTGTTAAAACATGTTTTATCGGTGCATCATACAACGCGTCATACAGCGGGATAACCTGCCCGCCGGGATAGCCAAATACTGTATCAACCCCCTGCTCAAGCAGACAATTCACGATGGCCCTGGCACCAGACACTTTCATTGAACAACCCTCTCCTCTTTATCAGTACACAAACTCATTCTTGATATCACCTGACGGTATTGGCGAATATCCACTGATAGAACGCGTCTTCGCATTTACAGATATTTTCAGCAAAGCTTTCTTTTTATTAATTATTTCATCCTGTAGGACCAATTTGACATTTACGACTTCAATCAGTTTTTGCAATAATTTTACCAGTTGCTGACTGATGCTGTTATCACCGGCAGACACTGTGATTTTTAAGTGATCAGAATTACGGACAGGTTTGACGGAAAGAGATTCTAAATTAATGTCATGACGTACTAATAAGCGCAACACCCGTGGCAAAGCTGTCGGTTGATTCTGGACAAGCAAAAATAGTCTCTGTTTCACAATACAAACCCCCAAAATTAAAATCAAAAACGCCCCTATCGGCAATAAATATGCCAATAGGGGCGCAAAGTTCGCGCGGTACCACCCTAAAATTATACTCAATAACATCGGTCAAACAACCGACCACCGGCTAACGCCCGGGCGACGCCCCTGCCTAATCTGCGCACATAAGATACCACACATTTCGGAGAAGAGTTCATGGGTGATTCAATCAGCATTAGTTCCGCACCGGTTCGCAGCAACCACCGGCTCTCTGTAGCGGCTCGACTAAAGCCTTTACTCCCAATCATCACTTTTAGAGTACAGTGTAAAATTGTAAATATTGATTAAATACATTATACACCATGCAAATGCAATGTCAATATACATTATATTCTGAAAGCAAAAACACTCACTAAAGTGAGTGTTTTGCTAACCGGCAACTTACTATCCTCCCAGGCCGTTTCCTCGGAGACCGCCGATAGCACCCCATCTCCTTCGTTGCTCCTGCGGGCGCTCGTTCCATGTACTTCCAGTACTATTCCACTCACGTCCTCGTCGCGCCTAGGATCTGGAGCACGCTCGACGGTCTCCGGCTTGGTGGCATGAGAATTTTAAAAAGATAAAAGCACTCACTAAAGTGAGTGCTTCGTCAACCGGCAACTACCTATCCTTCCAGGCCGTTTCCAACCAAGTACTTTTGGCGTTTAAGGGCTTAACTACTGTGTTCGGGATGGGAACAGGTGGAACCCCTTAGCTGTCGCTA
>JAEYSJ010000191.1 GCA_023434855.1 Bacillota bacterium
GTGGTGGTGGAAGCCTTGCGGAACAAAGTGGAGCAGCAGGTTTACGGCTATTATGTCAGGAATGAGGCTGTTTACCAGGCGGCGGCCAATTGGCTTGGACGGCGCCACGGCTGGGAGGCAAGTCATGAATGGATAATTAATGCCAATGGCGTTGTTTCGTCTATTGTAATGGCCATATTGGCACTGACTGCACCAGGGGATCAGATAATAATCCAACCGCCCATTTATCCACCGTTTTTTAGTTGTGTTAAGCAAAATAATCGCGAGATAGTAGAAAATCCACTGCGGTATGAGAATGGCAACTATTACTTTGATTTTGCCGATTTGGAGCAGAAGCTGACTCCCAGAGTGAAAATGCTGCTGTTAAGCAGTCCCCACAATCCGGTGGGACGGGTTTGGACGAAGGCAGAATTGCAGCAGTTGGGTGAAATATGCTTAAAGCACAATGTCATCATTATCGCTGATGAAATACACGGTGATCTGGTGTTTCAAGGTCACAAGCATATTCCGCTGGCATCACTAAGCCCCGAACTGGCGCAACAAACAATAACCTGTATTTCTCCCAGCAAGACCTTCAATTTGGCTGGGTTGTATACTTCTTTTATCGTTATTCCGGACAGAGAAAAACACCGGCAAATCAGCATTTTACAGGAAAAATTAGAGATAAGCAGAAGCAACCTGTTCGGTCTTGCCGCTGCCCAGGCCGCTTACGAGCAGGGTGACAGCTGGCTGGATGATTTATTACTCTATCTGGAGGGCAATGCGGAATTTTTAGCCCGGTATGTTGCCGATAATATTCCCATGGTGAAGGCAGACAAACCGGAAGGAACTTATCTCGGTTGGCTGGATTTCCGCGGATTGTTTAAAAACTGTGCCGATTTACGGTCGTTTTTAATACAACAGGCCAGAGTGGGCTTAAATGACGGCAATACTTTCGGCAAGCAGGGAGAAGGCTTTGCCAGGATCAATTTTGGTTGTCCCAGAGCCTTACTGCAGGAAGGCCTTGAGCGTATAGCCCAGGCTGTGCGTAAACGGCAGGAGATAAAATAGCATTTGTTGGGGGTAACATCTATGAGCAAAGATAATACTAAAAATATAAGCTGCAGCGCCTGTGGTGTGCTAAACTGCTACCGCAGGGACAAAAGCTTCCCGGAATTCTGCCTTACTTCCGGCGCCGGAGAAGCGGCCGAGGAAGCATTGGCCCTCTACAACAGCGACGGTCTTGACGCTGCCATGGCGCGGGCGGCGGCCACAATTGAGGGGAAATACTACGGGCGTCTGACCCGGGTGGAAGAAATTATCGCCTTTGCCAAAGAAATTGGCGCAAAAAAGATTGGTATTGCCACATGTATCGGACTCATTAATGAAGCGAAGATTTTTGCAAAAATACTGGCCGCAAAAGGGCTGGAAGGCTATTGCGTGATTTGCAAGGTAGGGTCAGTTGACAAGACGGAGATTGGCGTCCCAGAAGAGCTGAAAATACAGCAAGGCTGCTTTGAAGCCGCCTGTAATCCAGTGTTGCAGGCTAAACTGCTCAATAAGGAAAAAACTGATCTTAATGTAATTAACGGTCTATGTGTTGGGCATGATTCGCTGTTTATCAAATATTCGGAAGCCCCGGTGACTACCCTGATTGTAAAAGACCGGGTTATGGGACACAATCCGGCAGCTGCCCTCTGGACCAGCGGGTTTTATTATAAACGGCTGCTGCAGGAAGAGAAAGAGTAAAAGAATTAAATATTAGTGCTGATCAGAAAACTGAAGGCCAAAAACGTTGTTATTAAACACGTTTTTGGCCTTTTTTAATTTAGTTATGGGGGCAGGTGAGGGTAATGTCAGTGATGATTGTTGGCGCCGATCATTTAAGTACAATTGTCAAAAACTTAAAGTCCATGGGAATTGGCCATATTGAGCATATTACCGGCAGAAATGGGTCTGACCGGAAAAAGTTTAGCATTCCACTGGCTACCCAACTGGTTATTGTATTGGTTGACTTTGTCAATCATACCACCGCCAGAAACATCAAAGAAGAGGCCAAGGCCAAAGGGGTCCCGCTGGTCTTCGCCAAGCGGTCATGGTGTTCTATTCAGAATAAGCTGGTGGAATGCGGCTACCAATGTGATGTCAAAAACGGTGAATGCGCTAAACGGCGCAACGGAGGCTGTTGCCAGTCTTCTGTGCGCCAGCGACCTGGCACATGAAATAAATACTGTTATTGCATTTAGTCTGACCAACAAAAAATGTCATAGGGACGTCAGGCTGTGTGAAAACTATTATCTCGATTTTCCATCCCACACTTTGCCGTTATTAAATTTATATATAGTTAGAGAGTAAGTTTAGTAATTCATGTTACTTCTTACTCTCTTTTTTTATCGTTATTTACTCAAAAAAAATATAAAATATTTTTCGGTAAATAAAGGTATTTATCTTCATATGTATAATTACGGTATAAGAGGGAATTGGAGGGAATTATGGGACGGAGTAAATCCCTTCAAAGAGATAAATGGTTCAAAAAAATAAATATAGTAGAAGCTCAGACCAACTATGGTAAAATGTATTATATTGTGGATGAATCTTACGATTTCATCCCATTGGTTAAAGAGTATTTAGATATGATGCAGATTAATGACGACCAAAAAGTATCACCTGATACGCTATACCACTATTGCAATTTATTGCGGTATTACTGGCTGCGGCAGTGTATATGGTGTAAGAAAGGAAGTAATATGGTAGAGATTAATCTGGATAAAGTTTCTTTTCATTTAAAACAAGTACAAGATTTCTCATGGCTTAAAAGAATCGGCAATGTCTTTTGTGTTTTCGACCAACAAGATTCAGGAAACATCTCCTTTGGTGTGGAAAATGGTGATAGCAGGTATTTTGTAAAATATGCAGGAGCGCAAACAACAGAATATAACGGCTGTACTCAAGATGCAATTAATATTCTTAATAATGCCATACATGTGTATGAAGACTTGAGGCATGCTAATGTGGTTAATTTTATAAAGAAAATAGATACGCATGATGGAGTAGCCGCTGTATTTGATTGGTTTGATGGAGAATGTATGTGGGCACACTGGACGTTTGATGAATGGGATCGGTATAGGCATCCCGCCTCACCATATTACAAGTATAAAAGGCTAAACATGGAAACACGGTTAAAATCAATAAATACAATATTTCAATTTTTACTATTTGTTGAGCAGCAGAATTATGTTGCGGTTGATTTCTATGACGGTAGCATCATGTATGATTTTAATACAGATACAACCAAAATTTGCGATATAGATTTTTTCAGAAAGAAACCTACCGTAAATGATCTAGGTGGATTTTTTTGGGGTCCAAGAAGATTCAAGTCACCTGAAGAATATATTTTAGGCGCACCTATAGATTCAGTAACCAATGTACATGCAATGGGAATACTGTTATTTGGATTAATTGGCGGAGAATATGACCGTTCATATAAAACATGGGAAGGTACAAAGGAAATGTATCAAATTACAAGAAAAGCAACTTTTGGGGAAAGAGAATTGCGATTTCAATCAATAAAAGAGATGTACGAAGAATGGGATAAGGCAGTAGGTGAAGCATGTATTCTTTAATTTCTTCCCTGCCGAGAATTAAACGATTAATTACTGCGCAAGTCTCAGGAATTCGCTGAAGCTGTGATCCCGAAAGATATGGTGGGCTTGTTATGCTGCGATAGTCCTTTTAATTTGGGAGCGGGAACGTTAAGGAGACACTTGGGGACGTTCCTTTTTTGTCAACACTTCGAGGGACGAGGGGACAGGTTGATCGTCCCAGATTAAAAAGGTTTCAGGTAATTATAGGACATAGTTGAATTAGTATAATTAATAAAACCAGTGGGACAAATAACCTGTCCCCTCGTCCCTCTCAAAAAGGCCGCCGGGGATAGCAATTTTGTGCTCATGCCTGGTTGCGATATTCCGCCGGGTGTACCGCTGGAAAATGTGAAGGCGTTTATAGGGGCGGCGGGAAGGTTGGCGTAAATATATAGGACGGAAAAAAATGCTCAGGAATGAAATCCCGAGCATTTTCCCATCATTATTACTGAATTTCCCTTTAGAATAAGGAAGTAGTGTTAGTGACGACATCAGAGAGACGGGGCTACAGTATTGTCGCAGGGATTTTATTTAGCATTAATGCTTTAGAATTTAAATGAAAAATTGTAAACAATTTAGAGCAAGAAGGCGAATTTATATTATATCTAGGCGTTTAGGATTAGTAGAGGTGAACCGTATCACTGGTAACGGCGAAAAAAAAAGAGAACTCTTGCCAAGTTCTATCAATTTGGCAGGAGTTCTGTGCGTTATTAAAATAGTAACTGATTATTTTAAGTTAAGAGAGTGAAGAGTCAGAGAACCGTCACCTGACGCATGCTGTCAAGGTGAGTTATGCGGGTAATTATTTACTTTAGTCATTTGAGCCTCCGAAGAAAACCTAGATTCCAAGCCAAAATAAAAAAAATTGGGGGATAACATAGTGCCGAATACCAAAGTTTCCAATCGTGATGATAAAAATATCCTGATTGAATGGAAGCCCACTCAAATGCTATTGAAAATAGTGTCCAAACAAAATTATAAAGACATTTTTTGAAAAAAGGCTGAGTATAGGGATAATAATTTAAAAAAATAATATTAAAGGCGGGATATAGACCGATTATGGGAATAAAACTCTCGAAATCAGGACCAACATTAAAGTAACCATAAAGGTCGCGCTTAAGATCAAAAGTGTAATCAGCAAATCCTTGGAGGACTAGCGCAAAAATACTTGTAGAGTACATTTCATATTCAGATATTCGTTTTGGAATTATATAGGCAATAACATTAAATACTAATACGGAAACCAACAAAAATTTATAAGTCCACCACGGTTCCACGTTTACTTCTCCTAATTACTACACTAAATCTATTTGTATTATGTTCCTTTGATTTTTCGAATATAACTTAGATTCCAAGCCAAAATAAAAAAAATAGGGGGATAACATAGTGCGGAATACCAGAGCTTCCAGCCGTGATAGTAAAAATATCCTGACAAAAGGGACGCCTGCTCAAAGACTAACGATAATAATGTCCACCCTAAACCATAAAGGAATTTTATTTTAAAAGACTTAGTGTAAGGATAATAATTCGAAAAAATTATACTTCCTGCAGGATAGAGTCCAATCACAGGGATTAAAGCCTCAAAACCAGACCCCGTATAAAAGTATCCCAAAAGGTCATACTTTTGGTTTAAAATACCATCAAAGTACATTTGAAAAGTCAATGCAAAAAGGCTCGTAGTGTACATCTCATCAGTAGATAATTGTTTTGGAATTAAATAAGCAACAAGGTTAAATATAAGAACGGATATTAGTAAAAAAACCATTAAGTCCTTTTCTCCTTATCACATAATCATCACAGAATATCGACAAACTAAAGGCCACGTTTTGGTACGGATATGTCTTGACTAACATATGGCCATATTCCATACTATTTTTAGTGAAAGATATGAACTCTATACTTATAAAAAGTACAACCCATAGCGTTATATAACCGAATTGATAAACATTGTTTTCAGTCGGATAATTTGGTAGAGAAATAAGCGTAATTGCTGGAAGCGTATTTAAAGTGTAGTATATGTCTTTGCCAGAGCAGCTTGAGTGTAAGTCCATAAACTATGATGATAAGTTAAAAAACTTACTGCTAAATTTATCACTATAATAAATAAGACGATAGGATAATATTATTTAGGTTTTTCCAGTTAGCCAATTTTTATGCTTTAAATAGAAAACTGAGGAGAAAGAAAATCCTCCCATAAGCTTCTTTTAATGAAAGCTTATCTCCTTAAATAACCCGTACAATAAAGGAAACTAGTCTGTCAAATAACGAGAGCAAGGAGGGCAGATCCAGGGACGACATTTTTGATTTACACATATAGGTACATATGCTATTATAAAATTATCCATTAAATATCAGCTCCAGTAAATTAAATTTTTCAATATTACATATTGGGCGAGCGCACTAATATACAATGAAGTATAAAATGAGCTCAGTATCTGAAAAGATGCTGAGCTTTTCTGCACTTATGGCTGATATTTCTGCATTTTGAATCGTTGACATTTGGGGAGGAACCTACCATGGCAGTAAAATACGGAAAACTAGTTATTATAGGAGCTGGCCACGTGGGGTCGGCCATTTTGAATTCTATCCTAAGAATGAATGTCGTCAATGATATCGTTGTAATCAGTCGAAACCGTGATAAAGCTTTGGGTGAAGTCTTGGACGCAAGTCATACGACGGCCTTTGCCTATAGTGCGAATGCTTCAATCCGGGTGGGGAACTATGAAGAATGCGCCGACGCCCAGATCATCATCATGACAGCCGGGCCAAGCATCAAACAGGGTGGCTCGCGAAACCGGATGGATCTCTTGGGGCAAAACATCGCTATCATGTGCGAGACGATGGAAAATATAAAAAAATATACAGAAGAAGCCATCTTGATTATTGTGTCCAATCCATTAGACGTACTCGTCTATGTGGCTCAGAAGAAATTTGACTATCCCAAAGGGAAAGTCATTGGAATAGGCACTTTATTGGATACGGCCCGCTTTAATAAGATGCTGGGTGACCTTTGCGGCGTCGATGCTAAAAACGTAACCGGCTTTGTCTTAGGCGAACACGGCAAGACGGCTTTTATCCCCTGGAATACCGTGAATATAGTGGGCATTCCTTTTGATGACTTTGAAAAACAGTTTCATTTAAAAGAAAAGATTGATAAGGACAAGATTTCAGAGGAAATGAAAAATGCCGGCCTGGATATTTTGGAACTCAAGGGCTATACCAGTTCGGGCATTGCCTTAAGCGCCTGCAGACTGGCTGCGGCCATCATCCGGAATGAACACTGCATCCTTCCTGTTTCCATCATATTGGATGGACAATATGGAGTAGAGGATGTGGCATTGAGCCTTCCCTGCATCATTTCTGAGCATGGCATTGACCGTGTCCTTGAACTGCCCTTGGATGAACAGGGGCTGGCGGATTTTCATCACTGCGTTAGGCACTTAAAAGGTATTCTTGCAAAAGTTTAAGGGCTTTATTAAAAAAACATGACCAGTAAGAAGGTGTCAAGCATTCCTGTAAGGGAGGGGACGCAGGGACAGGTTCTTTGTCCCAAAAACGAAGGAGATGGGGATAGGTGTCTTGTCTCGAAAATTATTTTTTAGGATCAAATTCGGAATATAATTTCGTCCTCACCAGTGATACGGAGAACCATATCACTGGTAACGGCGGAAAAAGTAGAACTCCTGTCAAAGTGGATTTGGCAGGAGTTCTGTTTGTTTTTAAGAATAATGAAGTAACATATTATTCAATTTAACTGAGATATAATGAGTCGAAGAACCGTCACCCGACTCATCCATGTTTTATGGGTCATGAGCAATTTTTTACAAGAATTAGTCCCGACCTATATTTACAATGAGATGGAGAGGTGATGACATATGAATTCATATTTATATTGGGGCCTTTGTGTGATTGCCGCATTGGCTATTCTTTTTATTCCAGCATTAGGTTTGGTTACATAATAGTCACTGCTTCAACCGCAGAAAATGCCAAGGGGATGGGGTTATTGACATCTTCATTGCTATTGTGTCGACAACCCCGTCCCCTTCGCATCTGATAATGAACCTATGGTGTGAAAATTACTTATGTAGACAAAATGGACTAAAGCATTATCAAAGAAACAAAATTAACGTCAGTCAGCGACAGTATGGTTTTTTCGCAATATTTGGGAAGGGATAGGGGACAGCCTTTTTGTCCCGCGTTCTAAATGATTTTAATAGAATATGAATGGGATAATCGACCTGTCCCCGATTGTCCTAAATTTGGTAGGCGTCTATTACTTATATATCAAATACAATAAATAATTTATTTATAATATACTCTTGGCAGGAAAATCGATTTATTTGTATAATTTACCATTTATGGTGATAATATGAATATTAGGTTAAAAGTAATTCCGAAACCACAACAAAATACCAGGGCAGTTTTTATTTCTCCGGCAGGAGCCAAAGGACCAATATTTAAGAGAGAAGGCAATATAAATTATACATGCGGTAATTGTGATGCTGTATTAGTGGAAAATGTCAATATAAATCAAATCTCTGATGTGGTTCTAAAATGTCCAATGTGTCAAAAGTTTAATGAATTACCTTAGAAGAGGTCTAGTTTATAATGGCATATTTCGAGATTGTCCAATATTCTGATGAATGTCAAAATATTGGTGACGTTAATCACTTTGTTTTGCTGCTCTTAATCGGGCAGTTTTTCTTTTTTATATCCGCTGAAGTGGCACAATTGTTAAGCTTTTCGCGCCAAAATGTGTTTGACCTAATTCAACGAGGTAAGTGACGCCAGTCAAGGAATTACCCAAAGATAGATTGTCTTTCAATTCTGATATAGTAGCACGTTTTCAACCGTCCGAATAGGGCGGTTTTTGTTATATATTTGAACCCCCACATTAGGTGGGTAATTGAATGAATAAAACTAACTATGTAATCATAGTTAGTTTAAATGAAGAAACCATAAGAAGGTATAGTATTGAGAAGAAAAATGTCGATAGAATGACAGACAATGGCAAATCGCTTTATGGGCCGCATAAAATAAATTAAAAGACACTTCATGCATTTTAAGGTGCAACCAATATTATCGCACCTTGAAGGTGCGATTTGTAATTTAAGGAGGTAATCATATGACTGTATTTGATAAATTCAAGGAAATAATCATAGTTCAGTTAGGTGTTAATCCTATTGATGTAACTATGGAAGCTAATATAGCTGACGATCTTGGCGCTGATTCTCTGGATGAGGTTGAAATTGTGATGGTTGTTGAAAAAGTATTTAATATCGAGATTCCGGATAATGACCTTATTGGAATTAAAACTGTTGGCGATGCTGTGAAATATATTGACGGTCGCTTAGAACCGTTAAATAATTCGGGAGGTTAGCATTATGGACCCTAACGAATATATTTACCAATTCGAACGAGCAATAAAACTTGCCAGTAAAATTGATGGCTGCAATTTACGCCAGTGCAATATTAGAGATCGAATCTTAAAAGGTGAAACTGACCTCATCGATATATTCTGCGATATTTGCAAGGATAAAATTAAAACCGCGGAGTGATTTCTTTGCCCGTTAAATCACATTGTAACAACAATAAATGTAGGTATTATGCTGATATGATTTGCAGTAATCCTGATGATGTAGATCCTTTAAGCCGTCCGAATAAGGGCGGCTTTTGGAAGAAGGGAAGCATGGGGACGTTCTTTTTGCTTCTTAACAAAATCGTCCCCCTACTTTTGTTTTAGGTGGCCAAAGCGGGATAAAAATCACTGGCCAAAGTCTCTTGCCCAGGATTGAGTATAATGAATTCTGAGCCCCAGGGTCCAGTTAGCAGTAAATGTAATAAACGCAACGAGCCTGGAGTAATGTCGTAGTCCATATTGAATTTCTCACAAGAATCTCTGATTTTAGGAAGTATGTTTTCTATGTTATAGGCGCCGGTATCAATGATCAAAAACCGGGTATAATTAGCAAGCATTTTTTTTGTTAGCCGTATGGCTTTCTGCTCGCCATAGCGTTTAACCCAGGAGAGATATGACCACATTACATTGCCTTCCGGGTCTAACCATCCTTTAGTTACAAAGTAGGTACTAATCTCGTTGGGAATGCTTCTGCGGTTTTCTGTTGAGCCCAAAAGCAAGGTAATGCAGTCGTCTATCCGTGGGATGATAAGCTTAGCTCTGGTAGATTTTATTCCTACCAGGCCTTTTCCGCAACAACCAAATACCAAGAGAATAACAGCAGCGTCTATTGTATTAACTTGCTCCTGCACTTTTTCGCGCAGATTTTCCGGAGAGTTGTGCAAGCCTGATTCCAAATAAACTACAGGATAATTTATACCTGAATCCTGCATAACAAGCTGAAGCTCGTCTTTCATGGTTTGGCATGCTAAAATTACTGTTTGCATTGAAGATACCCCCAGAGGCAGAACTATTTTTTGTTTAACGTAAGTACGCAGCTTTCTTTTAGGGTCAGGCCCTTTGTTTCCGGAGCCCAAGCTATACATATCACTAACCCTAAAAATGTCAGCAGGGTGCTAATCAGCATGGTATTACCTATTCCGTATGTCCGCAAGGAATAGGGTAATGCGAAAGTACCAATGGCCGCTCCGATGCGGCTGATGGCTGTTACTACCCCTACGGCAGAAGCGCGGACGTTGGTAGGGAACAACTCGTTGGGGTATATCCAGTCAAGAGTGCTGGGCGGGCCTGAGAAAAAGGCGTAAACAGCAAATCCCAGAAAGATTAGCCACGCCGACGCACCGGGAAACACACCCAAAACTAACATAGATAAGGTCATAAAAGAAAAGCTCCAAATAATAAGTGGCCGTCTGCCAAAACGATTAACAAGCGACATTGACACAATTGTACCAGTGAGGAAAAAGATATTGATGATGGCGTAACCAATAATCCAGTCATTACCGCTGCCTAAATGAAAGGCGTCCAGAATCTGCGGCGCAAAGGTATAAATGGCAAAGCATGGCGCTACCTGGAATGTCCAGAACAATCCGACAAACAAAGTTTTTTTAAGGTAGCTTGGCTCAAGCAGTTTGCTAATGCGAGTTTTTTCGGTTGGGGGTTCATCTAAATCAGCAAGACTAGCATGAGCGCCATACACTTGCTTTAGAATATCGAGGGCTTCTCCGGTACGCCCCTTACTTGCAAGCCACCGTGGAGACTCTGGAGTACCCCAGCGGCCTGCTACCAGTATCAGCGCAGGAATAGCGGCACTCCCTAGCATCCATCTCCAGGCATCTGGTCCTGTATTCAGCAGTAAGTAACCTACAATACCGGCAATGACGGCTCCGGCATACCATCCACTTGCTAATAATCCCATCATTGCCCCCCGATATTTACGGGGCGAGAACTCTGTTAACAGAGATGTTGCAATTGGATAGTCTGCTCCAACAGCAACACCAATAAGAAATCGTAATGCTGCTAATTCCAAGGGGGTACTTACAAACATTTGCAAGATTGAAAAAATTATAATTGCGATAAGATCAATTTGGTACATAAATTGGCGTCCAGTAAGATCTGTTACATAACCAAAGAGCGCGCCTCCCACTAATAATCCGATCAGGGCGGCAGCGCCGATCATACCTGTCCAGAATGTATCCAGATGGAGTTGTGGTTCTAGTTGCAATAGCGCCATTCCGATAATTGTCAGAATGTATCCATCCAAAAATGGACCACCGCTGGTATAAATCGTAAGTCTTTTTAAAAAAGGGGTTAAAGGAGAATCTTCGACAACTAAAGATTGATATGTGTGCTTCATTTTCAGCCTCCTTGACGTATAGTTTTGTACTGATTATCAACATTTATTGCAAATATCATGCCAATAGTGCAGTATTGAGACTGTATTTAAAAAGTATCTGAATGACTAAGCCGCTCTAACTCTCGTCTTATACAAAGAGGGAGTTAAGAGCGGCTTAATTTCTTTATAGTTTGAGATTAGTCTGCTTTATATATGGAAGATTTAATTCCCAGCTTGCGAAGCCGGTAATGCAAGTCTTGCCTGGAAATGCCCAATTGTTTGGCACTTTCGCTTACATTGCCATTATTCATCTTAAGAGTGCGTTGGATAAGATCTGTTTCGCACTGGCGCAAGTACTCCCCGAGTGGTTTTACTGTCGTTATATCCGCTGCTGTTGCAGTGGTGTTTGAAGCGGTGCCGGATAAATTACTAAACATTCGTTTAGTCAAAAAGGAAGGTAAATCCTCAATGGATAATTCTGATGCAGTATTCTCAACGATACTCATAGCACTCTCAATGACGTGCTCCAGTTCGCGGACATTTCCCGGCCAGTTGTATAGTGAGAATAACTCTGATAGTTCCGGCGTTATCCTTTTTATATTCAAATTCAATTGATCATTAAAGCGCGAAATGAATTCCATGGCGAGTACCGGTATGTCTTCCGGCCGTTCTCTTAGTGGGGCAATATGTAAGATTACCGGTGTTAGACGATAAAGAAGGTCCTCACGAAATAAGCCTTTACTTGCCATATCGTAGAGACTTTGATTGGTTGCGCTGATTATCCGGCAGTTGATCTTTCGCTCTTTTTTGTCGCCGAGGCGCCGCACCATCTTGTCTTGTAGTAATCTCAGCAGTTTAGCCTGCAGGGGTAGGCTTAATGAATTGATTTCATCCAAAAATAAAGTACCATTCTCAGCCTGTTCAAACAAACCTGGTGAATCAATTGCCCCAGAGAAAGCACCTTTTACCGTTCCCATAAGCAAGCTTTCCATCAAAGTTTCGGGTATGGCGGCACAGTTGACAGCGATAAAGGGGCGTGAGCTATAGCAGCTCGAATTATGGATTCCCTGGGCAAAAAGTTCTTTGCCAGTACCGGTTTCTCCATAAATCATAACCGTTGAGGAAGTGGGCGCTATCTTTCTGGCTTGTTTGAGTGCCTGCTTGATGGTAGGACTTGTGCCAATGATGTCATCAAGGCTGAAACTAGTGCCATTCATCCGGTTTTTGGATTTACTGCGGCCAAAACAGTTCATAACACTTGTAAGCAATTCATTTATGGAGGGAAGGTCTCGGTTGATCGAATATATTGCCGTAATTTCTCCGTTTTCGAAAAAAGGATAAGAGTTGTAAACAATATCGACCTTTTTTCCGGTGTATAGCTGGTAGGTCATATATTGTTCCAATAAAGGCTTTTTGCTTTGGAGCACGGCGCGGCGCTGGAGGTTTGACAACGGGGGTAATGAATATACGTCTATATCTTTTTTGCCTAACATATTCTGACGCTCCGTAGCTTCAATTCTCTCAAAAGCATGGTTATAAATCAGTATGGTGCCATCTTTATCAGCTGCATATACACCTTCTGATACTGCGTCAATAATTTCGTGCAATAACCGGTTTTCTCTTTCTAGCTCTTCCAGGCTTTTCTTTGTATTGTCAGTCATATTAGGCACCTTCATTCTGCAGAATATAAGACATTACATACAGGCAAAAAATTTTTCAGTGAAAAAAATTTTTTCAGTTAGCGAATAGCTTTGATAAATCTACTGATGACGCAATTTTCGCACAATAGGTGAAAAAAAATTCATCACTGCATACAATCCCCATATGGATTTAGCATGTGGCTCTTGTGAAAAAGTTAAGATTTTTCGCAAGAGTCTTGCTATTTCTAATACATGATAGCTATGCCATGGTGTTGGCATGATACTTGCGATATTAACAGGCGTATTGAATTTGCGGCTGCAGATTCCAGTTTGAGAGGGGAGGGAAGTGAAAAAACTGATTTAACCTAAGGGGTTATCATACCAGTCCCCAAATTGTAGTGAGGAGGTTTATGCAATGAGTAAAAAGGAAAAAGGGATCGATAAATTATTGTTTTGGCCGCCGCTAATTTTGGTTGCCGCTATCTGTAGTGCAATTATTATGAATCCCGAGGCCGGCACTAATGCCGTAAACGCAGTTTTTTCATTTTTGACCAATCAACTTGGGTGGGCATATGAGCTTTTTGTTCTGGCAAATTTGGGAGTAGTTCTATACTTTATTTTTGGCAAGTTTGCCAATAAGCGGTTTGGCGGGGATAAACCTGAATTTAGCACGCTGAGCTGGTTGGGGATGCTTTTTTCCGCCGGTACTTCTGCCGCTATCGTATATTGGAGTCCAATTGAGTTTTACTTTTATCTTACAGCGCCCCCGTTTGGTTTGGAGCCTATGTCACCGCAAGCTACTGCGATAGCCACCGCATATCCATTGTTCCATTGGGGTCCAAGTAGTTATGCGCTGTATGTCGGAATCGGTGTTGTATTCGGGTACTTGTTTTTTGTACAAGGGAAGGAAGTGTTCCGGCCAAGTACGGCCTGTGAAGCAATGCTTGGTGAGCGTGCTAGCGGTTATTTAGGTAAGACCATTGATATTTTCTACATGGTTGGGATTATTGCCGGGATAAGTACTTCTGTTGGTTTAGGCACACCGCTGCTTAGTGAGGTTATTACTAAAATTACCGGCATTCCGCACACGTTAGGCTTAGATGCAGCAATTCTCGTTATTTGGACAGTAATTATTGGCATCAGCGTCTACGGGGGCTTGGACAAAGGCATCAGGCAGTTAAGCGATTTTAGAAATTGGCTGGGTTTTGCCTTGTTGGCCTACGTTTTACTAGTAGGGCCGACCGCGTTTATGTTTAACAATTTTTTCGATAGCTTGGGCGTCATGTTCAATAACTATTTTAGAATGAGCCTGTATACTGATCCTGTCCTAAAGTCAGGATTTCCGCAAGGCTGGACAATATTCTATTTTGCCTGGTTCATCGCATTTGCTCTGAGCACTGGTATATATTTAGCGAGAATTTCCAGGGGAAGAACAGTTCGGGAATTCACATTGGGAGCGACTTTCTCGGGTATCACCTGTGTCTACACGTACTTTATGGTTTTTGGCAACTATACTATGGATTTACAGGCTAGAGGAGTATTGAATCTTGCCGAGATTATTAAAGCACAAGGCGTTCCCCGGGCTATTGTGGAGATATTTGCAACATTACCTTTTAGTTCGATCATATTGCCGATAATTTTAGTGCTGCTATTTATTTCGACAGCCACTGTTATTAATAGTATAGCATACACGCTCGCCATGGTAACTACTGAAAAATTAAAAGCAGGCGAAGAACCGGCGAAATGGAACCGCGTATTCTGGGCCTTGGTGCTTGGCGGTCTCTCGCTTACCTTAATATTTTTGGGTGGCATGAAACCGCTGCAGGCGGCATCTGTTGCCGGGTCATTCCCAACTATGTTTATCATGGCGATTATATTGTATGGGTTCATTAAAAAGGCAGGTAAAGAATGGGGGGAGCCAACTAACGCAAATCTAGACACTACAGCGCCAGACGATAAGGCGGTCAATGCTGAAAGTTTGCAAGAATAAATCACTAATTATGGGAGTGTGAGGCAGATGTTCAAATTTACTGCACAGCAGCAGGTGTATGACATCAATGGGGTAAAGATCGGGGGACAACCCGGAGAATTTCCCACAGTGTTGATTGGCAGCATTTTTTACCGGGGGCACAAAATTGTGCTTGACTCAACAAAGGGTATCTTCAACGAGGCAGAAGCTAAAGCGTTACTTGACCAGGAAGCAGAGATGAGCGCCGAGACAGGTAATCCTCGGATAGTAGATGTTCTGGGGGATACCCCGGAAGCTTTGGCCCGCCATGTAGAGTTCATTCTCAAACATACTTCGTCCCCCTTTCTGCTTGACAGTGTAAGCCCCGAAATCCGGACAGGCGCATTAAAGCTATTGGGTAAGGACCCGGCAATCATTAATCGCCTTATCTACAACTCCATAGAAGAGAATTACACCGAGGATGAACTTAGTGTTATTAAAGATTTCGGGGTTAAAACCGCGGTAATTCTCGCTTTTAGTAAAAAGCATCTTAAACCCAGCAGCCGTCTAAAGCTGCTAAAAGGAGATGAAAAAACCGAAGGGTTAATCGCTGCCGCCAAACGTGCGGGGATTGAGCAGTTTTTAGTGGATCCTGGTGTATTAGACGTTGCCAGTAACAGTTGGACTACCAAAGCCATCTATGATGTAAAAGAGGAACTGGGGTATCCCGGCGGCTGCGCTCCGTCCAATGCTTTATATTTGTGGAAGAAGATGCGTTCCAAAGGATCTCCCTACTTTGAAGCAGCAGGCACCGCTGTATTTACCTATCCAGTGACTCAAGGAGCGGACTTCCTTCTGTATGGTCCGATTATTAATGCACCGTGGGTATATAGAGGAATTGCCACTACGGATGCCATGATGGGCTATACTACCAAACTTACTGGTACCAAACTGGGAACGCCGGAGCATCCGTTATTAAAACTGTTCTAGTCTGTGAAGGGATGTAATGTGGAGCATGTCTCCCAGTACGCATAAAACAATAATAAGGAAGAGGTGTTGACATTGATACCTAAGTTTAACGTATTAACACCTGATCAAGTGCAGCAAGTCCATGATCAGAGCCTAAAGATTTTGGAGGAAATTGGCGTAGAATTTGGCTATCAGCCTGCTCTCGATATTTTAAAAGCCAAAGGTATGAGAGTAGAAGGGCAGCGGGTTTATTTTGAGAGAAAGTTTGTGGAAGAGCAAGTTGCTAAGGCTCCAGCCGAATTTATCCTCCGTGCACGTAACCCCGAGAACAACCTAATAGTCGGTGGTGAAAACATCATCTATATGCCTGGCTATGGTGCCCCCTTTATTCATGAAGCAGATGGTACCCGGCGTAATTCAAACATGGAGGATTATGATAATTTCGTAAAGTTGGCTCATATGAGTACCAACCTGCATATGACTGGCGGCACTGCAGCCGAGCCAAACGATGTTCCTGACACAATAAGACATCTGAAGATGGCTTACAGTTCTATAACACTTTCTGATAAATGTTTTATGGGCAGCGCATCTGGTTATGAAAAAGCGCAAGATAGCATCGAAATGGCAGCAATTATTTTTGGGGGCAAGGATGTAATCAAAGAAAAACCAGCTTTAATTTGTCTCATTAACTCGGTTACTCCACTCAAGTATGATGATCGCATGTTAGGCGCTTTGCTGGCTTATGCACAGTCAGGCCAGGCTATGGTAATTGCTTCCCTGGTTATGGCCGGATCGACAGGCCCGGCAACAATGGCTGGCGCATTAGCCCTGCAGAACGCTGAAGTATTAGCCGGTATCGCATTAGCACAGAGTATTAATCCAGGTACACCTGTAGTATATGGTTCAACATCTGCCATTACTGACATGCAGACAGGATCACTGTCTATCGGTAACCCTGAAGGCGCTTTCTTTACTTCGGCCAGCGCACAGATGGCAAGGTTCTATCGAGTTCCCAGCCGGGGCGGCGGCGGATTGAGCGATGCTAAGATTGTCGATGCCCAGGCTGGTTACGAATCAATGATGACACTAATGGCTGCCAGTGTGACAGGAATCAATTTTGTGTTGCACACGGCCGGGATATTGCAATATTTCATGGCTATGTCTTATGAAAAGTTTATCGTAGATGATGAAATTGCTGGCATGATTTTGCGCTATCTCAGAGGCATTGATTTCTCTGAAGATAAGTTTGCTTTTGATGTTATCAAAAAAGTTGGCCCGGGAGGACATTTCCTCACGCAGAAACATACCAGACAAAACCACGCTAAAGAACTCAGACGCGCCCAGCTTAGCGACCGGCTGTCTTATGACGGTTGGGCGAAAGAAGGGCTGGATACTAACAAGCGGGCCGAGCGCAAATGGAAGGCTATGTTGGCTGAATACCAAGCACCTGTACTTGATAGTAATGTTGCCCAAACTCTGCATGCTTTCGTAGAAAAGAAAGCGGCTGACTATCTGCAAAGCTAGTTTTAGTTTTAAATAAAAAAAGTAAACGGAGGTAAGTTTTATGAGTGATATTTTTGAAAACCTGAAACAGGCTGTTCTTGATGGTGATGAAGATCTAGTGGTTGAATATGTACAGCAAGTTATTGATGAGAAAATTGATCCGGTTGCAGCTATCCAAAACGGCCTAATTAAAGGTGTTGAGGAACTCGGCGCAAAGTGGAAAGCAGGGGAAGCATTTTTGCCTGATGTCATGATGGGAGCTGATGCCCTTAAAGCGGGCCTGGATATGCTAGAACCGGTTGTGGCCGAGTCAGGTGCCACTGGTGGCGAAGCTAAAGGGAAAATTGTTATTGGCCAAGTTGCCGGCGATATTCACGATATCGGCAAAAATATCGTTGGCGCCATGATGACGGCTGCCGGCTATAAAGTGTACGATATCGGTATTGACCAACCTGCTGAACGCTTTTTGGCTAAAGCTGAAGAGGTAGGCGCTGATATTATTGCGGCAGGTGCTTTGCTGACTACCACCATGGCAGCCCAAAAGGCCATTGTTGACTATCTTAAGACCCAGAATTTGCGAGAAAAGTATAAAGTCATGATTGGCGGCGGACCTACCAGCCAGGCTTTTGCTGATGAAATTGGCGCCGACGCCTGGGCTGAAACCGCCGACGAAGCGGTTAATCTCTGCAATAAGCTTATTGCGGGATGATTAAAATGCTTTGATATCGGTTTAACTTACAAACAGCAAAGGTTTCACATATAAAATAGCAATAGGTTACAAACAAAGCAAAAACGGCCTCAGCCTTTGGACTCAGACCGTTTTTGCGTATCGCGGGAAGAGCTGATGTTGTATGACTGGGAGTGAAAAATATG
>JAEYSJ010000237.1 GCA_023434855.1 Bacillota bacterium
TGCTGTTATTGTGCCACCCAAATTAGACTCTACTATAATTTTAGTCCATTCATTGTCTACATCAGTAGAATTGATACCGCCAGTTACTAATCTAATCACATATTCATCAGATTTACCGTCTATAGTAATGGGAACACCCGAACCACTTGCTACGCCAGCTGTATTCAATGTATCCCATGATATCCCACATTGAATATTTCTGTCGGCTATAAATTTCTTATTTCCAAGTCTATCTAGTACCATATATTTGTGCTATTTGAATTATCTTGATATTCTATTACTGGCCTGAAACCTACATACTGATCGCCTGCCCAAGTAGACCCATTGAACAAATGTTCATCATTATTTCCTCCTCTTTCAATTCTTGAGGAGTTACTACCTAAAAAAGAATCGCTTCTGGTTAAATTATTAACTGGAGTTTCTTTACACCATGAATAATATGATTTATGCCATATATTATTATCTCCAGGAACTATTTTCCCATTTAAATTAGAACGTTTAATATATTTGTCCCACTCATTATTAAAAGGCCAAGCCCCTAATAATTGATTCGATAAATTTGAGTTTCCATCAGATCCTAGATAGGAATTCCCTCCTGAAAGGGAACGAATTGTCATGCTATTCAGAAATAATACGGATGAGGTGCCGACACCATATAAATTCAAAGTATAATATTCAAATTGTATGGTCGCATTTGTTGTTGAACTAGCAGCATATACTTGTTGAAATAACTGCTGTGTCCCCCAATTAGATCCAGTATAGGCTATTGAACCATAATATACTAATTGACCATCTATTCGTATAATAAGCTCCCCAGTTTCTTTGCTCCCATATATTTGGATATCCTTATTTAAAAGATCACCGTTATATACGATGATAGAGCCATTCGAAATAGCATTTCTTGAGAGTGACATACCTATTATATTATTTACTGTATTGTTATTGTGGTGCAGATAAAACCCCAAACTGGCCATTGTAAATTGCTTTAATTTAAATTTTAAATAAAAAGATGATACATTATTATTTATATTGATAGATCTATTTAATTGTCCACTACCAGAACTTGTACTCCTACCAGTTACTTGTAAATTAGAACTAGAATACAAAGTAAAATTACTGCTGTAATTATTAGATACTAATAGAACAGAATTACTTCCTGAATAATAGCTATCATTAGTACCGTATCTACCATCTATATATTTAGCTGCATTAACTTTGTCCCATGATATAGAATGCTGTATTGCTCTATCTGCTATCAATAAACCCTTATCCGCTTTAATAAAATAAAACAACCCATTAGGAGTCGCAGATCCTAATACAGGTATTTCATTAGTAATACAATTTCCAAGTTCACTAAAATAACCAATAGTACTGCTAGTATTAGCAGTATATCTACATGGTATACAATCTCCTATTTCCATGTCTTCTATAGCAGTTTTTTGATCTAATATAGGATGCACTAAATATCCTGTAGAATCTATATCTATGGAATCCCAATACCAAATATTATTTGTTGGATCATTGCAAATATTTGTAACTACTACACTATGAATACCATTTGATAAATCTAGTTTTTCAAAAACTAAAGTGCATCCCATGAGATTCATATTTCTAGAATTATATATTCCTACGACTACACCATCGATTGTTACTTGAATTTTATCTGGATTGTAATATCTTGAAAAGTGGGATATTCTCAATTTAGTTCCATAAAATTTGAATCTAACTTTTGCCCCATATGTATTCTGATTATAATCGCCTATAGTCATAGAGCTTGGTCCACTATAGTATGAACTGCTATTGGAGTACCATTTATAAAGAGTAGAGTTCTCATATTGTATTCTAGAATCTGTTTCCTCATATCTCCGCCAACCAGATTCTGGAGATGTCAAAAGTTGTCCTACTGTAGCCATTTAATTACCTCCTTCATATCTACATTTGTTTAGGTCTACCTCTCCTATCAATTAATAGATAAAGGCCTATTCGAATTCAGAGTTATACATTGTAAAATGACCTTTCTTCGGAATAAGAATCTAGTTATTGTAATGCCACTCTCTTTCGTTACGCTGGTCATTAATGTATTACTACCAAAAGGGAGCTAATTAGGGTATTGAAATAAAAAAACAGCATCACAAGATGCTGTTTTTTATTATGCATGGTTGGCTGTAACATATAATTTTAGTGCGTTTTTGCCAATCGCCTGTTCTTTATCTGTTCGCGCTTTAATGTATATGGTATACGTATCGCCATTTCCTAATATTACTGGTAGAGTAATTGAGTTACGCCTATCAAAACCTTCTCTTGTTAAGCTTAATTCGATTACAGTATCATTATTGGGATCACTACTAATAACTATATCTTTCAGAAGCACGCCTGTTGTATTTTTTATAATAACGGGTTTTACCTCTGAACTCTGTCTTATCAAAAAGCTGCCTAAATCCAATGCTTTGAGCATTTGGCCTTTATCGTCTGAATAATAGTCACCATATTCATCCATAAACATTATATTGTAATATTGACCGACAAAATCAAATACGCAATTACCGATTCCCCCCATATTGTCTTGCACTTCAATTATAACACTATTTTGCTCATTTATAATTACATCTTGAGCAGAGACTCGATAGTTTACGATTGCTGGCGGCTGCATAAATTCGGTCCAGTCCTGCCTTACTTCCCCATTGACAAGTATTCTGTATTTAACAGCGTCGCCTTCTGGATCACCTATGGCAGCTTGTAAATAATCCCCTGTTAATACGCCTGTTATTGTTGGATTATCATTGGTGCGGGTTAAGTATACAGTGGTCGGAGTTGCTATCTTATCACCGTCAGAAGCTTCAATGGTAATCGCATTCGTCCCTACTGGACTGAGCTCAACAGGAATAATAGTGTTTATTTCTTTGGGGCTAGAGCTTAATTGATTCCATGGAATAAGATCTTCCTGATTATTGATACTTATCCTATATTGAATATCATCCTCTTCTTTATCAATAATCAATCCTGTTAAGGTTGCACCACCTGCGTGTACAGTAGAAGGTGACAATGCTATATTCTGTATAACAGGAGGTTGATTGGGCGGTAAAGTAACACTAATCGATCTTAGATATGCAAATGTTGGTGCACCCCATAATGAAACTCTCGTGAATCCATACGCTCCCATAGACGATGATAGACGTGGGTATATACGTTTTACTCGATTTGATTCGTAGCTCGGGTATATAACTGAAATAGAATTAGATACGCTATTTCCTATCGCAGATAAAAGAATTGAAGTTTCTTCATTAACTTTTACCTGATATACATATGAGGGAGCACCACCATACCCAGCGCTCATCGCATATGCATCTATTTTAGTTATCCCCCAACCTGCAGGAACAGTGTAATCCGCATTCGTCATTGCTGTTATTAACGCCATTTCTCCCGAACCTATATTTAGGCACTTGGTAGCTTTTAAGTTATCGAGACAGATAGCAAAGTTTATTTCCGTAGGAGTAAATATCTCTGCCCACTTTGATTTAGCAATGCTATTTATTATATCTGGTGTCATACCTTTAGAACCAATATTGTCTATAGCTACATCGGTCCAAACATTATTGATTAATGATTTCCAAGTATTTTTGTTGTCAAAACTCACTAATATACTTATCCCATCTCCATCAATATTGATGCCTGTTATTCCGGCGTATTTCGTTAATGGCACGCTGGTATCTGGTGATGTAACTATTATAGTAGAATGTGCATTATTAGGTACAAGGAAACATGGATGTTTAACAATACTGTTTCCACTATTCATATAATCACCCAGGTAGCCGCTATCATAATTTTTAAAAGTACGAGTTACTATTTCTCGCTTATTAGCTTCTTTTACTATTTCAAATTCCAAACGTTGAGTGGTTCCATTTTTAAATTTATATTCAATTACACAATTGTTAGAGCCCATACTCAATACTTGCGGATTAGAAATACAAAAGTCTATAGTAGATACATTACTCAGCTCACCCGAATGTGGCGTAATTACTACACCATTTATGGAGAACTTATATGATCCCAGTAACTCTTGCCCAAGTTTGTAGACACTTTTAATATTGATAATTTTATCCTTGTATTGCTTCGTAGCTTTTACTTTTAAATCGAAATCATTTATCGCATTAGAATTGGATCGAAGAGCCATCGTATTTTGGGCAATGCTCTTTCGGGTAGCCCGTATGAGCTTTTTCGTGTCAGAAACCACAATAGAGTTGGATTCGTTCGCACTTCTAATTGTATTACTTATATTATCTACAATCTTCAAAGTATGAGATGCATCTCTGATAGTCATTTTATTTAAACAGAGTTTTCTAGCAACTTGAGTCTTGACTTTATCGGTAAGCGTCTTCAAGTTGCCAGCATTTGATTTTTGTTTACTCGTACTAATGCGCTTAGATAACTTAATGGGGCTTAAATAAACCCCATTAAATTGTATTGGCTCCCTTAAATGCACTTCGAATTTTGTAGAATCAGTGGTGTTTTCTGGTATATCGACATATCCTAGAAGACTCAAACCTTCGTTACTGCGATTCAGTAAATTAGCGGTCTTGTCGTAAGAATTACAATAATAAAATGTAATCCTTTTCGGAATACGGTAATCCTGATTCCCAATATATACTTCAGTTATCAAAGGAATATTTGGGTATGACATGGAAAATGCGACTCTAGAGTATTTATCAATCTCTGCTGCGTTATCAGTAAATATGAAAGCCGTAGAATGAGTAGCACCATATGCGCTATTGCTATCTACTAAATTTGAGTTACCCCAGATAGTGGTGTTGTTCCAATACGTTCCGATGCTGGTATTGCCATTTACATCAACCGGAGTTAATGCTTGACCTTGTATTTGTATCTCATTGATTGCAATACAATTCGCTGTTGCCCCATGTTCGCTAGTATTATGCCACTTACCCGCAACTTCCATAATTAAATACGCCATTACATCACCACCTTTAGTTAGTACTTAATTTAATTAATCCTAACTAAGATTGCCTGGCTTGGGAATGAAGTATTGGTTAATGTATGACAGCATAATGTGTAATACTCGTTGCCATTCTCATAATGTTTGTCTCCAGTCAAAACATTAGTGTTTGTAACGCATAATAACCCATCTAACTTGCCGCGGAATCCCTCTGTAGTACTATCGTAAATGATGTCTGAGGTAATAAAAATGTTTCCATTATTAGGACTTTTTGAAGGTAGAAAAGCTTTGGTTGGAATCGCATAGGGTGCCGCAAGTGTTCCCATTCCATCAGGAGAATCACAAATTGTTAAGCTGCCTGCTGTAGTGGCAAGAGCACTGGTAGCACATATGCATCCTGCGTTTTTGGATTCTGACATATATGTCGTATCGGGCTGGCCAAGATAGATAATAATTGGACTAAATCCAGTTGCAGCGGGATACTCCAATGCTAAAATTATTTTGTTTTTATCTGCATATACTTTATAATTTACTAGAGTGTCTTGAGCATATTGTGTGGCTACAGCTGTCGGCATAAGCACCAAATCGGTCCAAGCTAACGAAGGCCTTCCGAACGTTCCTGCAACACCTGCTGCCCCAGGAGTATAACTTGTTTGTAAACGATATGACATAGTTGAAAAGTTACTTGTTGTGACATTATTAGCTGCTGTGCCAGCTGCAGGTATCGGGCGCAAATTTAAAAGCAATTGTTTATCTTCAGTATTGCCAGTAGAAGAAAGAACAACATAATCGGTTGATGCTAAAGATGATATATCAACCCATCCAGCTGCTTTTAACCTATCAATAATTAATTGATAAAGATCTTTCTTTAAACATGAACCACTTTGAAAAATATACTCCATAGGAATAGACATTTTAAATTCCCTCCTTAGTTCTACAACTATTAAATTACCTTGTTTATTCTTGATAACCACAAAAATGGCGATTTTATATCACCGAAACCGCATCAACTGTTTTTATAAAATCCACAATTTTTCTTCTCATAAAAAACTCCCCTTGCAATAGGCAGTTTTATTATTTCAACTGTCTGCCGCAAGAGGGAGTATCAATTTCCCTAGGTGCTGCTTTATTGGAGCATGTATCTCTTCTTATTAATCACCGGCTAGTTTAACCTCTACTTTATTAGTATAGCTATCTAGTTCGACTCCAAATACTCTTTCTGAACCTGAAGAGGAAGATAGGTAGGGCTGCTGCTTGTACTTCGAACGTATCTTAGCAGATTCGACGAATGAGATGTTCTCTTGTGTATAACCACCATCTAATGATATAAATGTTCTTTTTACGCTTGTTC
>JAEYSJ010000267.1 GCA_023434855.1 Bacillota bacterium
GGAAGGGGCAGGGGACCAGGGATATCTGCTGACAGGCGAATTGCGCTGGGATCTGCCCAAATCCAACATCCAACTGGCCGCTTTTTTTGACACCGGCCGGGTGACCATCAACAAAAACCCCCTGCCGGACGCGGGCGACAACATCAAGGTGCTGAGCGGTGTCGGCGTGGGCCTGATTTTCAACAGCCGCAAAGACTACGCCATCCGTCTGGATTGCGCCCGGCGAACTTCCGGCACCCAGTCTGCCACCGATACTGATAAAACTCGCTTCTGGCTGAAACTGACAGAGTACTTTTAGACGGCAGACGCCAGGTGACGGGGGATTTATTAGCCACAGAGGACACAGAGTTCACAGAGTGGAACGGGACGAATATGCATTCGTCCAGGGAGGAGAAAAATTATAGTATTGATTGTGCCAATGGGTAGTACATTGAGTTCAGACACCGTACAGTGAAATCAGATATTATATATACTTTCTTTGACGCAGGGGAAAACGGAGACTGCAGAACAGGCGATGAATAGCAGTGTCAATACATTCTTCAGTGACCTTTGTGGTTAGTACGTAATCCTTGTATTCCTGGCTGTTGCGCCGTTGCAATGAAAGGGGAAAAGCTAATGAACAAACAGAAACTGGTGGCTATTGTGAGCTGCATGCTGCTATATTCTGTGTTTATGCCGGTGGCTGACGCGGAAGAGGCCAGCGGCGATACGGAAATAAATGTGGAAGTAACTGCCGAAAAGCTCAAGGAACTTAACCCGGCGAAAATCACTGTAATCGGCGAAGCGCAGATCAAGGCCCAGGGAGCGCGCAATGTGGCCGAGGCATTGAAGGATGTACCGGGGGTATACGTTTCCAACAATGATGCTTTTGGCAAGTCTGTTGCCATGTTCCGCGGCAGTGACGCTAATAATACACGGGTCTTCGTCGACGGTGTGCCGCTCAGTCCGGTGGTTGACGGTAAGGTGGATTTGAGTGTCATCCCGGCGGACAGTATTGCCAAAATTGAGGTGATCAAAGGGACGGCATCGGTTATGTACGGCATTAACGCCCCCGGCGGGGTGATTCTGATCACCACCAAGAAAGGCGGCAGTGGCAGCAGCCAACTGAGCGTGTCAACAGGCAGTCACCGGGATGAGAGCCTGTCTTTCTCCACTTCCGGCAGCGCAGGCAAGCTCAGTTATTTATTCGATGTCAAGAAAGAGCATAACGACGGCTATACCGTCCATAGCAAAGTCCAGGAGGACAATTTTAACCTTAAGCTCAACTATGACATAAACCCCAAGGCTTCACTGGCCGTTATGGGCATGTATACGGAAAAATACAGCCAGATCCCCAACCGGATCGATCCGGCAACCGGTGCGATTTATACCAATAGCAGTTTAGGCAGCGTAACAGAGCAGGATGCTTTTAATAATAGTCGTGACTGGGAGTATTACCCGTGGAAGAGCAAGTACGCCGCTGTGGCCTATAACTATAAGTTTAGTGATGACCACAATCTGAGCCTGAAGTGGTACTGCACCAATGAAGATGCTCACCTCAAGGCGCTCGGCAGCTGGGGCAGCAGTACGACAACGGATTGGCGGCACCAATATACCCACGGCTGGGTAAGAGGCCTGGAGTTGCAGGATACGCTCAAAACCAGCAGTGTAAATACCTTTATCTGGGGAGCTACCCATGAGTCCAGGACTTATAATGAACTGGAGGACGCATATCATGTATTAAATGATGAAGACCAAAACAATGTCCAGCATTTTTTTGCCGGTACGTCTCGTTCCGATTACGATTATTCCAGCAAAAGCTTTTACCTGGAGGATAAGCTTAAGGTTAGCCGCAAACTGGCGGTCAATTTTGGTCTCAGGCACGAAGATATAAACGATTGGGCGCAAATTGATGCCTTTAGCGCCGCGGCGATGGACCACGGTCACATCCTTGGCAATGAATATACGGGTAAAGGGAGCCCCACTAAGCCGGAAGCCAGCTTCAGCTATGCGATGACCGACCGGACGACACTGCACGGCGCCGTCGGTAAAAGCTACCGCTGGCCTAATCCCACAGAAAGGCTGCGTCCCGGCGGAGTTTATGGCGAATTTGGTACTTCCCAGTGGCTGAATTATAACCCTATTACCGGTCAATCTTACGGCAACTTTACCGATAAAAATGTGGATGGGACTACTACTACTACTCCTATTCAGGCATTATGGTGGCACTGGCCTAACGGACAATGGTTCTTGGATAGGATAATGGTGAATTCACAGGGTGACTGGCAGCAAGCCAGTACAACGACTACGTATTTATTGCCGGAAGAGGCCATTAACCGGGAGATCGGACTGTCCCATACTTTTCCTTTCGGGCTGAAACTGGATGCTACTTATTTCAGCAAAAACATTTCGAACATGATCGCAGGACAAGCAGTTGCCGGTGATTATGCAGGCAGTTTGGTCTATTACAATATACCTAGTGTCATAATGCGCGGCTTTGAAGTGGAAGGCGACTATCCCATCGGTAAACGTGTCAAAGGGTTCCTAAGTTATTCCTTCACGAATGCTTTGGACCCTGTTTCCAACCGTCAGGTGGTTGATATCCCATCCCGCAAATTCTCCTATGGCTTTGTCTATACCGGCAATGATGGTATGAATGCCTATTTATCGTTAAATTACAGTGGTTCCTACTACAGCGAACTTACTACCCTCAGCGGCAATGGCACCAACAGTGATATAACGCCCTGGGTAGTGCCGGCACACCATACGGTGGATCTTAAAGTCAGCAAGACGAAAGACAACCGGGAGTATTATGTTAGGGTCACCAATCTGTTTGACAAGAAATATTACGCAGGCTTTTACCTGCTGGCTCCCGGCCGGTACGTGGAGATCGGCGGAAGTGTTAAATTTTAACCGCGGTTAAAATTTGGAAAGAATGAAATGGGAGGCAAGTATTCATGCGAAAGGATGTATTTTCAAAATTAGTGGTTGCTGTTTCGGTTTTTCTCGCAGTTTCCTCGGCCGCAGCCCCGGTTTTGGCCGACAATTTCACAACGGGGGGAGGGACTGTCCAGGGCATTACCGGTGTCAATGGGGGGAACCCTGATGCTGATATTGCCATCGGCACAAATTCTTCTGCTTCCGGCGTGGGCAGTATTGCTATCGGTAGCAGTGATCATGAATATAGTAGCGGCGCCGTCGCCGGTAATGAGGCTATTGCCATAGGTTCCGGCAGTACGGCACAGGACTATGCTGTGGCCGTTGGCACCGGGTCTTCTGCGAACACGTACGGCACGGCCGTGGGGGTTCTGGCTAAAGCAACCGGTGAAGCTGCTACTGCGCTTGGGTGGAATGCTCAAGCCAGCGGGAAAAACAGTACAGCCCTTGGCGCAAGTGCTAGTGCCACCGCGGAGGGGGCTACGGCCATCGGATATGGGTCTACCGCTAGCGGTGTTGCAAGCACGGCCAACGGGATGAATTCGGTCGCCAACGGTGATTACAGCGCGGCTTTTGGCACCGGTGCTAAGACATCGGCTGCTTACAGCACCGCCCTCGGCGCAGGCGCCAGTGCCACTGCCGCCAATAGCGTCGCTTTAGGATATAATTCTGTGGCAGACCGGGCCAATACCGTATCTGTCGGTTCGGTCGGCAATGAACGGCAGATTACTAATGTTGCCGACGGCACGGCGGACACCGATGCGGCCAACATGAGCCAAGTGCGCAAGGTAGGCGCCATGGCGGCAGCGATCAGCGGGCTGACGCCGATGCCCTATGACGGTAAAACGCGCCTGCAGATTCTCGCCGGCGGCGGCGAGTACGACGGCTGGCGGGCTTTTGCCCTGGGGGTGGGCTATTATGCCCGGGATTCGCTGATGCTGACCGGCGGCATGGCCTTTTGCGGCAGTGAAAGAATGGTCCGGCTGGGACTTACCTGGAAGCTGGGGCATGCCGCTAACAAGGAGACGGCCGCCGCCATAAATGGAAACAGTGATATGCAGATGGCTCTCCGGCAGCGGAACGTGCAAATTGTGCAAATGCAAAACCAGTTGCAACAACAGCAAGAGCAGAGCAAACGCCAGCAAGAGCAGAATAAAGAACAGCAAGCCCAGATTAAACAACTCCAGGACCAGGTGAAGGAGCTGCTGCAAACCCAGGTTTGGCGGGACTAAGCTTGGCGTAAACGGACTTTTAAATAAAATGGGAGGCAGGTATTCATGAAAAAGGGTTGTTTTTCCAAAATTACTATTTCGGCTTTTCTCTTAATTTCGTCCGCCGCCGCCCCGGCTTTTGCCGACAGCGTCACATTAGGGGGGGCTTCCACTTGGGACGACAATAATATAGGTATTGGCACCGGTGTTATTACTCCTAATCCCGGAGATATTGCCATCGGCAGTAGTTATACAGATCCTACTACTGGTACTGCCATTAACAGTGCTCATATTGAGTACTCTAGTAATGTTATTGCTATCGGTTCTGGCAGTAGAGGTGATAATAATGGCCTCGCCCTTGGCACTGGCGCTAAAGGGGATGCTGGTATGGGTGGCGCTACAGGTGTGGGGTACTACGCTGCAGGCGGCGACATTTATTCAACTGCTTTTGGAAGTAACAGCGGTATCGGTGAAGCAGAGTGTACTGCCATCGGTTCTTCGGCTAAAACTGTCAATGGGAAAGGTGACACAGCCACCGGGGCTGGAGCTGCTGTCAACAATAAAGGAGGCACGGCCAGCGGTTATAATTCGGTCGCCAATGGCACTTACAGCTCGGCCTTCGGCGAAGGCACCAACGCTAAAGGCTCTTACAGCACCGCCCTCGGCGCGGAAGCCACCGCTAAAGCCGCCTACAGCGTTGCCTTGGGTGATAAATCCGTCGCCGATAGGGCCAACAGCGTATCCGTCGGTTCGGCCAAACTAAAACGGCAGATCACCAATGTCGCCGAAGGCACTGCCGACACCGATGCGGCCAACGTGGGGCAGGTACACAAGCTGGGCGCCCTGGCAGCGGCCATGGCCGGGCTGACGCCCATGGCTTATGACGGCAAGGAGCGTCTCCAGATTCTCGCCAATGCCGGATCTTATGCTGGCGAGCAGGCGACAGCCCTGGGAGTGGGTTACTATGATGCCACGAAATCGCTGATGCTGACCACCGGCATGGCCTTCTCCGGCAGTGAAACCATGACCAGGCTGGGAATTGCCTGGAAACCGGGGCGTGCCGGCGGTAAAGAAGCAATGCTGGCCGACTGCAGCGACACCCAGGCAACACTCCAGCAACAGGATGCGCAAATTCAGCAAATGCAGGACCAGTTGAAACAGCAGGAAGAGGAGGCTAAACAGCAGGAACAGCAAACCAAGGAAAAGCAAGCCCAGCTGAAAGAACTCCAGGACCAGGTTAACCGGCTGCTGCAAAAGCGGATTTGGTGATGAGCTGGGTTGAATAAGGGAGGAATCAATATTGGAAACAGGGCTGTTTTTGTTAGCGGGCTTAGTTGGCAGTGGCCTCATTGTACTCCTCTGGGTGGTTGCGGGTAATGAAGACACCCGTTCTGAAGCGTATTGGCGCAGGGGAATGTAATGTAGTAAGTGTTAGATAACCTAAGGACTGACGTGTAGCAGGCACGTCAGTCCTTTGCTTATAATATCGGATAGTATAACTTTTTGGGCTTCATTGCGAGATTCCAATGCTGCAAAGCCGCACCACCAAATGTATGAAAGTGCCGGAGATTGCTTCACTCCGCTATGTGCGTCCGTACACAGATATGGAATAAGTGTTAGCGATTACTATGAACAAAAAGTCAAAACCAACGATCCCAGGACGTGCAATGACATTTTAGGTTGTCATCGCGAGAAGGCGTTAGCCGACGTGGCGATCCCATGCTTTAAGGCGGTAGACTTTCAGGTAGGAGGTATGACGAAGCAATCCCTGACTTTAAATATAAGTGAAAAGAGGGAATTTTGAAAAAATATTTCTACTGCTTTTTTTTGAAAGAAATTTTAGTTTATTTATTGTCGTGTGGATAATATTTAAATATGTAGGCGGTTCATATGCAATGAACAAAGCTCTTGTGGTTGACGGAAACGTGCTAAAAAACAGCAGCAGAAAAAGAGAAAGGAGGAAGATTGCCGATGGGAAAATGAAGCGGGTAAATCGGAGGTACTATTGGTAAACATTCTGAGGGAGGATTCAATACTGATAATGTTTGTCATATTTAATGAAAAGGAGTAATTTATTATGGAGATAGTGACCGACTTAAAAATAGACAAAGAAAAAAGTAAACGATTTTCTATTGTTGATATTATTCCCCATGCATGCTATGGTAATATTTTCAATATTGTTGAAGCCATTAAATTGAACAAACTTAATTTGGCTAAAGATTTGGAAGTTGCCTACGGCTATCTGGGAAACCCTAAGGTTAGAATGTTCAGACATTGTTTTCTGGTGGACAAGGAAAGCGTCATCGACCCTACCTGTGTAAATGACGTTGGCGGCATATGGGACAATTATCATATCTTCAAAAAGTATAACTTTGCCGAATATGATAAAGTAATTACTGAATTTCGTAAAAAAAATGGTGCAAGTGCGAGTCCTTTGCTGTGGGGGATGATTGCGGAAGAAAGATTATATTGCGACTATGCCATAAAAAATAAAATTTACATTGACCAGTGGAGTTATGATCATTTTTTAAAACAATATGATCAAGAGAAAAAAGTAATTAGTGTAAATGATGAATTTGCCGAATATCTCTATCAGCATGCGACTACCGTGGGCAAAGAATTAAGAAGCGGCGAAATTGAACAATTCAAAGATGGCACAATGTTATGGCTGGAAACAAAAGAGCCAATGCCTATCTTAACGTACAAGGAAGGGAGCAGTATTAAGCATGCTGTATCGCGCAAGCAATTATGTCTTTTAAGTGAAATTGGGTCATTATATATTGCGAAGGAACTCTGTCAGGCTGTATATCTTTGCCTGGATTTATTGGCAAATACATTGATGTAATTAATTGATTTTACAGTGGCTTAATAATACGATAATGGAAGAGTAAAAAAGCATGTCTTCTAATTGATGTGGTTAGGAGAGATTATTATAATTTGCTATACAGCCGGTAATTCGTAACTTATTTACGATTACCGGCTTTTTGTCTGGACAGATATTACTAAAAGGTGCTTTTTGTAGTTTAAATCATCTATAAAAAGGAAGGTTTATAAATATCAGCATGTTGTAAGGAGGTACAAATGAAGATCTTATTTCATACCAATCAATTGACGCTGCGCGGTACGGAGATTGCCGTGTTTGATTATGCCTGTTATAACGAAGAAATCCTCAATAATAATTCGATTATTGCCGTCCGGCGCAGCGGGATGCATCATCCCCAGGCGGTAGAGAAATTTCACAAGCGGTTCCAGGTAGTTTATTATGATACGCTGCCGCAGTTACAGAAGTTTGCCGAAGAGGAAAAGGTGGACATTTTTTATGCCATTAAGTCGGGGGAAAATGATGGCATAGTATTGCAGGGAGTTAAAAACTGCATACACACGGTATTTATGCGCTATGATCCCCATGGTGACATATATGCCTATGTATCAGAATGGTTAAGCAAGGTCATAAGCGGCGGTACAATGCCATATGTGCCGCATATTGTCCATTTACCCAATGTTGACGGGGATCTACGCCGGGAACTGAATATTCCGGAAAGGGCAACCGTGTTTGGCCGTTACGGCGGCTGGGAAACTTTTGATATCCCTTTTGCCAAGTACCTGGTGGAGTCAATTGCTGCGGAAAATCCGGATATTTATTTTCTCTTTATGAATACGGAGAATTTTGGCAAGAAAAAGGACAATATCATCTTTCTGAAAGGTGCGGCCGATATGGAATACAAAGCAAAGTTTATTAAAACTTGTGATGCCATGTTGCATGCTCGCTTTGGTGGAGAGAGTTTTGGTATATCCTGTGGCGAGTTTTCCATTTTCAACAAGCCGGTCATTACCTGCAATGCGGGTTTTGTTCCCGAACGCAGTCATATTGATATTCTGGGGAATAAAGGGATCTATTATGAGGACTATGAGCAATTAGCAGAAATAATCATTAATTTTCGGAAAGAGCCCGGCAAAAACTGGGACGCATATTCGGAGAAGTACAGTCCGGCGGCGGTTATGGCTAAATTTAAGGAAGTATTTATTGATTCCTGATGAATGGGGGGTAAATATGAAAGTTTATGATTGCTTTACCTATTTTAATGAAATTGAATTGCTGGAATTGCGGCTGAATTTACTCTATAATACGGTGGACTATTTTGTGGTGGTAGAAGCCAATAAAACCCATAAAAATAATGATAAAGACTTTAATTTTGAAGAGCATGCCGCAAGCTTGCAGGAATACCTTGATAAAATTATTTATGTCAAGGTACAGGATATGCCCAGCTGTCCTAAAGATGAGTGGGAACAGGAGAACTTCCAGCGCAATTGCATCAAACGGGGTTTAGCCAACTGTTGTCCTGAGGATCTGATATTAATTTCGGATATAGATGAAATTCCCGATTCTGCCGCTATAAGATTATTGGTTGAAAATAGCGGCAGCGTAGCAGCATTTACTGCTGAGGAACGGAAAGAAATAGCAAGGCTGGAAACAGTCCCCGAAAGCTTGCTTCAGCGCTACGGTGCAGGTTTGTTGGATATAATCCCACTGGCTTTAGAACAAACGCTGTTTTACTATTTTGTCAATTGCCGCTGCAAAGAAAAATGGCATGGCACTACCATAGTCAAAGCAAAATATCTTTCTTCTCCGCAGCTATTTCGCAATTACCGCAATGTTTTACCTAGAATCAGCAACGGCGGCTGGCATTTTTCCTATTTGGGCGGCATTGACCGGATTCTGGAAAAACTCGATTCCATTGTTGAATCAACCGCCGGCAGGTATTCGGCGGATCACATAAAACACTGCATCGGTAATGGACTGGATTTGTACGGCCGTACAGGCAGGGCCTTTGAGTTTGAGTTTATCGATATCGACCAGACGCTGCCCCGCAACATCCAAGCGATTACCGGGAAGTATCCCTATCTGCAGTTTACCGGGGCAGTATAACCAGATGGTTACTTTTGCGACCTAATGCAGGGCAAGAGACGGGGAAGTACATTTAAAACTGACAGGCTTGCTGGTGCATTACATAAAAATAAACGTAACAAACAATAAAATCCCGGCAGAGCCGGGATTTTATTGTTTGTTGCTCTTGGAAGAGTATACCAGCCGGGTATAATGGTTGTCATTACTTCATTCTTAATTTTACTAAACAGAACATAATTGCAATAATTCTATTTGATTTAATTTATTTATATTTAATATATTTTATTTTTCCTGCAGGAATTTCATTGATAATGTAGAAGAATATAGCTGCAATGTAAAAATATTACTATAATGTAACAACTGGACCATAATTAGCAAAAAGTCCTAGTAAGAACTGAAGTATTGACACGGTCTTTTACTGCAAAGAACTGTACTACAGGAGGAGGGAGGTGTAACCGGGGTTCGTAAGAGCGGTTCTTACAGCAGTAATAGAAATATGGGCCTGCTGCTAACAGGAATATTAATAACTGAGGAAACAAGGATACTCGATCATTGTGCTCCGGTTTGGGACAAGGCCCATCAGGCAACCTGCAGCTGCTATTGAGTTGCCAAAGTTCGCATTTATTGTTAACACCTGGAATTTTGAGGAGGAGAAGACATGAAAAAGAGTTTGATCATTACCCTGGCGGTAGTATTTGTACTTGGCATTGCCGGTACTGCTTTTGCCGCCAGCAACCCGTTCGTTGATGTTCCGGCTAAACACTGGGCGTACGAGTCTGTGGCGAAACTGGCTAAAGCCGGGATCGTTACTGGTTACGGCGACGGCACCTTCCGCGGCGACAGGACAATGACCCGTTACGAAATGGCGGCAATTGTTGCCAAGGCGATGGCTAATCAGGATAAAGCCAATGCTGATGAGAAAGCGGAAATTGCTAAATTGGAAGCTGAATTTAGCGATGAACTCACAAAACTTGGTGTGCGTGTCAGCACCTTGGAAAACAAGGTAGGCAATATTAAGTTTACCGGTGAGGTACGGGCCCGGTATGAATACCAGAAGGATGTTCCCCCGAGCGCTGCCAAAGGCACGACTCCGGCCAACGTCAACCAGTCAAAAAACCCGGCTGAAAGAACCCGTTTCCGTCTGGCGATGGAAGCGCCGGTAGCAGACGGCTGGACGTTTAAGGGCCGGTTTGTCGCAGAAAATGCGGCAGGTGCGGATAACACGGCAACTACTGTGCTGGACCGGGCTTACCTGAGCGGCAAGCCTTTTGACCTGGACGAGTTTGCCCTGGGTCGTCAGCAATTGTATTTAGGTCAGGGCATGGTTGTCGGCCGGACCTCACGGTTCTTTGACGGCTTAAAAGTCGCCTTTGGCGGCTCGGAAGTCAAAGCACAGCTTGGTGCTGCGAAATCCGACAGGATCGCCAAGGACACTGCCGGCAATACTCTTGTTAGCAATCCTAATCTGGAATTCGCGGATGTCAAATTTAATTTGGACAAAAATTTAAGACTAACGACAACTTATGTCAAAGACAAAGACAGCATTGCATACAAAACCTGGTCAGCCGGTCTGGATTTCAGCGGTATTGAAAATGTGAAGATCACCGGTGAATATGGCAAGAATGCGGCTGATAAAGCCCAATATAACGGCAGCGACGCCAAATCCTGGTATGCCCAGGTTAAGTATGGGGCCGCCAAGGGGAAAGAAGTGAATTCCGTCGGTTTCTGGGTATTGTATTCCAAGGCTGATCCCAATTTCGACTCTGCCGATCTGACCTGGTTTGACAGCCCTTCCGTGTACGGCGCCATGTTCAGTGACAAAAAAGGGATGGAATATGGCATTGAATGGACGGTATTCAATAACGGCATACTGTCATTTACCTATAATGATTGGAAGAAAGTCAGTGACAATACGCCGCAAAAGAATTTTATTGCCAATCTGATTTACCAGTTCTAAAATCTCAGAGCCCGCTAGGCTATCGCGTAGCGGGCTCTGTATTAACCGTAGTTTTACAGACTGCCGGGAAAGGGCAATAAGTATTATATGGCTTTTATTTATTACTAGGGAGGAATAGGTACTTGAAACGATTGGTAGTTTGCCTGATAAGTGTGTTTTTATTTTGTAATATGGCTACAGGAATTGCGGCTGCGCAAAATACGGATAACAATGACCAGATAATCGCGAAAATGACGAAGGTTATTGAAGGCGATGCCCGGGATGCGGTAGCGTACTTAAAACGCGGTAACGCCTATTTATTAAAGATGCAATACGATTCGGCCATGGCCGACTTTAATAAAGCGATTGAGCTTAATTCCAACTATGCGGCCGCTTATCTGGACCGCGGCTGGATTTATCTCAAGAATGAACAATATGATTTGGCCATTAAGGATTTTGATGCAGCGATAAAGATCGATCCGAAATATGTTAAACCGTATATTAATAAAGGCCAGGCCTATGAAGAGCAGCGATTGTATCAAAAAGCGATTGACACATACCGTACTTTTATTGCGAATGCGTCACCGCAGGATTTCCAGTCCATTGAAAGTGCCAGAAACGCTATTCGCATATTAGGTGGTACTATATAAACCGGAAAATAGTAAATAAAATTTAAAATTTATTTGCTGCTCTGACTACTTCGTCGCTAGGTGAACAATATCATGATATTGTCGAATATTAGAGGAAAATAGCATGTTGTGTCAAATTACTATATATGAGAAATTTGCACAAAGACGGAGTGGTTCGGTTGGCGTCTTATTTTTTGTTGATCGGTAAACATTTGAGTTCGTTGCTTTTTGCGGCAATTGTCTGCAGTATTAGCGTGTTATGGATTTTTTTGTCCCAAGGTTCTTTGATTTTCTTTCCCATTTTCTTCGGGCTGTTTTTGCTGTTAGCCAAGTTTTTGGCCACTGCCAGATTTAGCAGATATCTATTTGCCGGTATAGCACTGGTGGTGTTGTTTATTGGACAAATCACCAGTCCCACCGATTTTCGGTATTTCCTGCACATTGCTTTTAATATTCCCATCGTGTTCGCCTTCCTGTTTCCCGAAATTTTTGCTGGCGCTTTGGTTACTTCTGTCCTGGTTTATCTGGTTTATTTCTCAGGAATACAGTCAGCAATGCCCTTCGATCTCATTGCCGGTCCCATGATCGGCATTGTAATCGTATCGGTTTTTTGTTACAGTATATCCTACTTAATCCATAGGCTATTATGGGAACGGGTAAATTTGCGAAAAAAAATTCAACGCGAATACGAGGAAAAAGAAAAGGTACAACAAGAAATGGCCCGCTTTGACCGTTTAAATCTTATCGGTGAGATGGCGGCCAGCATTGGGCATGAGGTGCGTAATCCGCTGACAACGGTACGGGGCTATTTGCAATTGTTTCAAAGGAACAAAGCTTTCGCCAATTACGGGGAACGCTTTGAAATCATGATCAGTGAACTGGACAGGGCCAACGAAATTATTACGAAGTTTTTAACGCTGGCAAAAAACAAGTCTATCCAGCTGAAGCCTGATAATATAAGCGAAATTATTAATAGTATATTACCCCTGCTCCAGGCAGATGCTATTCTCCTGGGAAGAGTGCTCCAAACAGAGCTAGGAGACGTTCCGGACCTACTGGTTGATGAAAACGAAATTCGTCAGTGCATAATTAATCTCGTTAAAAATGGTTTCGAGGCAACAGGCAAGGAGGGGATAGTCACTATTAGAACAGCTGTCCAGGATGAAGCTGTAGTATTAACTGTTCAAGACAACGGCAGAGGAATGCCGTCCCCAATATACGAAAAACTGGGGACCCCTTTTGTCACAACCAAGGTCAACGGCAATGGACTGGGTCTGGCTGTATGTTACCGCATTGCCCAGCGACACAACGCGACAATTGAAGTGCATACCAGTTCTGCAGGAACCAGCTTCCGCTTGCATTTCAAAATTCCCCGACCAACCTGACAGGCTGATTTTCGCCTTTTAGCAGGGTATAATTTGCATTATGGGCAAATTATCCAGTAATGTTTCTATAAATGGAAGGAAGATCAGCATGGAAATAGCAAAATCCCTGTTTTATTTTGTTGTCGCCGGTTTATTGGAAATCGGCGGCGGCTATCTTGTTTGGCTGTGGCTGCGGGAAGGCAAAGATCTGTGGTATGGGTTGGCGGGGGCCGTCATTTTGTTTCTGTATGGAGTTGTGCCGACTCTGCAGCCGGCCAGTTTCGGGCGGGTGTACGCCGCCTATGGCGGGATATTCATTGTCCTTTCAATTTTATGGGGATGGAAAGTTGATTATGTACTGCCGGATAAGTTTGATATAATCGGCGGATTTATCGCCTTGCTTGGCGTAATGATTATTATGTACTGGCCCAGAGGCTGAATTCGGCGTTAACAGGGTTAGAAAGAGCAGAAGCGCGGCCTAATCGCCGCGCTTGTTTTAAGAGAATCTTCTTAACTTTTTCGATTAGGATCTTTTTTATCCTGCCGACGAATTGATGCCGATTCAGGTGCTCCCGGCGGTCCCGTAAAGGCCAGCAGATATTCGTCCTTATGATTATTATTTTGCGCTCTGGTTTGGGGACAGCTTTTTATTTTATTTGTCATTATATCACCTCCTGAAGATAGGGTTCCCCAAGATAAATTTATTAATTTACCAGTCTGTAATGACGGTTTTTGTATGTCCAAATCTGTGCTGACTGCATGCAGCTATTTCATTTAAATCATTCTATCAAAGATAAATCAAAGACGAATGGATTAATATTATAATATTGTAATATCTTCCCCATAGTGGCTAGAACAGTAGCTGAATGAGCGCAAAGCGAAAATTAGACAAAAAGTTTAATAGTTAAATTTTTGTCACATTATTGTCATATTTACCTACTATAATAACCCTAGAGCCAATTCATAG
>JAEYSJ010000273.1 GCA_023434855.1 Bacillota bacterium
TGCATAAATAATCAGTCCTTTAATTTAGCGTTACTTAGCACTTTATGTTCTAAAAAATCTGCCATAGCGGCCACATCATCAAGCGCATAGTGAGGCACACCTTCATAAAGCGCGGTATCTGCCACCACCGCTAAAAGCTCAGGCTTAGAACCAAGCGGCAAATGCCCTGCCGCCTGGCGAAACACTTCTATTTTGGGTTTGTTTTCCGCTTTATAGCCTTCTGTAATTATTATATCTACATTGTCAATGCTGCTAACAATCTGGTCAAGAGGCAGTTCCTGGTCAGTCTTTCTAATCATAGCCACTTTATGCGGGGATGCCAGATAAACGACCTCGGCTCCGGCCTGCGCGTGCCGCCAGGTATCTTTTCCCGGCTTATCAAATTCAAAATCGCTGTGATGGTGTTTTATTACCGCTATTTTATAACCACGCTTTTTAAGCTCGGTAATTAGTTTCTCCAGATATGTGGTTTTGCCGCTATTTGAACGTCCTACTACAGATAATACCGGGATCATTTTCAGTCGCCCCTTTTGCCGGTAGAAATAATTGATATTTTTAAAAATTCTCCATTTTTACCGATTAACCTTCCTGGCAAATCATTATACTTTACTTTTTTCCTGACCATGCAGGATTTTTTTATGGTTAATCGGAAAAATACTATATTAAATTCAATTGATTCTTTTTGGAGGTGTATCACTATGACTACTTTAACCTTTTATGGCCATGCATGTTTTTCTCTGACTAACGGCACTGCCACTTTGCTGTTTGACCCGTTTTTAACCGGCAATCCCCTGGCAACTGCCAAGGCTGACGAAGTTGAATGCAACTACATCCTTGTCAGCCACGGGCACGGGGATCACCTTGGCGATACTGTAGCGATCGCCAAGCGCACCGGCGCAACAGTCATAGCAACCGCCGAGTTGGCAGGCTTGGTGGGAGAACAGAATTGCGTCAACATAAGTATGCATCTGGGAGGAAAGCGAACCTTTGATTTCGGCTATGTGCGGCTAACGCCGGCTTATCACGGCGCGGGCGTTCCCGGCGGCCATGCGGCCGGTTTCATTGTCAATTTCTATGGCAAGACAGTTTATTTCGCAGGTGACACCGCACTATTTGGCGATATGGAGCTTTTAGGCCGTCTGGAGAAAATTGATTATGCATTACTGCCAATCGGCGATAACTTCACTATGGGTCCTGCCGACGCCGCCGAAGCTGTCGGTATGCTCAAGCCAAAAGCAGTCATTCCCATGCACTATAATACCTGGCCACTCATTGCCCAATCCCCGGAAAGTTTTAAACAAGAGGTGGAAAGCAGGTTTGACACCCCTGTATATGTTTTAAATCCCGGCCAAACACTGGAATTAAGAAAATCTTGAAGTTGTAAAAGTAAGAATAAACTGCTTTTCTGCTTGCTGCGGTAACTCAACTGTTAGCACTTCCCAATAATACCATTTTGTACTATAGAAAAAGACTTGGCTTATGCCAAGTCTTTTCTTATACTTTGGGGATGTTCTTTCCATAAAATATCTCTGCCATTTCTTTTTTCAATCTTTGCTTTATTTTTTTCTTTTCTCCAGGCAACAGCTCTTTTTTAGCTGTGCCAAATAAATAGTTGTCCAAATCAAACTCTTTAAGAAGCATCTTAGTGTGAAAAATATTCTCCTGATAAACATTAACATCAATCATTTGGTACAATTCACGTGTTTCCTTAGCAATATAGTTTTGAATTGAATTAATTTTATGATCAATATAAAACTTTTTACCATTCACATCCCGGGTAAATCCCCTTACCCGATAGTCAATATTAACGATATCTGAGCTAAAACTATTAATTAAATAATTAAGAGCTTTAAGAGGAGAAATTTCCCCGCAGGTAGATACATCAATATCGGCCCGAAAAGTGCTTATTCCTTTATCAGGATGGCTTTCAGGGTAGGTGTGTACGGTAATATGGCTTTTATCCAAATGAGCTACCACCGCTTCTGATACGGGATTTGCCAGGCTACCGCATATCTCCACAGTTGGTTGACTGGAAATCTTCCCTTCAGAAATGAGCATAGTAACACTTGCTCCTTGAGGATCGTAATCCTGCTTAGCAATATTTAGTATATTCGCACCAATAATATTGGCTACTTCAACCAAAATACCGGTTAACCGTTCGGCGTCATACTCCTCGTCAATGTATTCGATATATTCCTGCCTGTGCTGCGGGCTTTTAGCATAACAAATATCATACATATTAAAACTAAGAGTTTTTGTCAAATTATTAAATCCATACAGTTTCAGCTTCTTTATGCCCTTTATTTCCATTGCTTTCTCCTTACATCAAATTTATACCGATTCAGCGCATGCATATATCTTTATTATTCTATCGTAAACAATATAATTATGTCAAAAACAAAATCATACTTTATATTACCATGGCTATTGGCTGATACCGACATAAAACACACTTAAGAAATACCTTTCACAGTCAGATTAACTTACCTGATCTAGAAAATTTCAGCCCGCATCATATAATGATACGGGCCTTGGTGCTATATTTGTCTCATCATCGCTATTTCGTCGCAATTGGGGAATTTAGCGCAATTGATACACTCTTTCCACACTTTATGAGGCAGTTGGTCTTTGCCTACTTCATAAAAGCCCATCTTTGTGAAAAAACCCGGCTGATATGTCAGGGTAAATAATGTTTTCACCCCTAACGACTTTGCTTCTTCGGTTAATTCCTCAACAATTCTGCGCCCAATACCTTGTTGCGTAACTTGAGGAGCAATTGCCATCGCCCTGATTTCAGCCAATTTATCCCATACCAGATGCAATCCGCCTACACCCACTATATCACCGTTATCCTCTGCTACCATAACATCCCTTAAGGTTTCATAAAGAACATTGCGGGAGCGCGGCAGCATCAGTCCCTTATCAGCATAGTCATTAACCAGTTTATGAATGGCCTCCACATCTGTAAATGCAGCCTTGCGGTAAATCATATCCGTCCCCCCTCGAATAATTATACGTATTAAACTGATTATATGCAAGATCTACTTTGCATATATCCTATGGGACGGCTAGTATAGCCTTTTCACCAAACCTTTTTGGTAGATGGACATAATTGGGCTAGTGGACAAATGCCGCAAGCCGGCTGGCGGGCTTTGCAAATTTTGCGGCCGTGCCAAATAAGCCAATGGTGAGCTTCACTCCATTTTTCGCGGGGAATTGCCTTCATTAAAACTTCTTCAACCTCAAGAGGCGTATCACCTTTAGCTAAACCCAGCCGGTTAGCTACGCGAAACACGTGAGTATCAACAGCAATAGCCGGAATATTATACCATTGGCTTAACAACACATTCGCTGTTTTCCGCCCCACACCGGGCAATTTGATAAGTTCTTCCAGGCTGTCAGGTATTTGGCCGCCGTAATCCCGGCGAAGCATATCGCAAGCTGCCAGTATATTACGGGCCTTACTATGAAAAAGCCCACAATCCCTAATCTTTTCTTCCAGACCCGTTTGCCCAAGAGCGAGCATTTTCTCCGGTGTATTGTAATCGGGAAATAGTCTGGCAGTAATTATATTTACTCTGGTATCAGTGCATTGTGCTGACAAAATCACTGCAATAAGAAGCTCAAAAGGTGTCGAATATTCCAGTGCGGTAGTAGAATCCCGATAACACTCTTCCAGCAAGGCCAGCATTTGATGTTTTACCGCTTTAGTAATACGCATGTCAAAACTCCTATAACTCTCCCCATATCTCTAGAACATTCTTATAATCGTCCGGTGTATCAACATCCAAAAACAGTTTTTCATCAGTAAAATTTACACTTTTTACTTCTGAGGTATACTCTGCAATCAACTGTCTGCCTCCCTGATCACCGCTTAAGGACATAAGTGGCTGCCGCCAACGTGCCAGATCAAAGATCACCGGATTTTTCCGTATTCCCTGGCAGACAGGTGCTATAATGGTCCCTTGGCCTGCAAAATAAGCTGTTATCAATTCATTAACAGCTTCACTTGTTAATAGTGGTTGATCAGCCAACATAAACATTACCGCCTTGGCGGACAACTTGGTTATCGCTGCCAAACCCGCCTTGACACTTGCTGCCTGACCTTCCTCCCAAAAAGGATTGTAGACAAGCCTTACCATGAGCCCCTGCAATGCATTAGCGATTGCCGCATGATGTTCCCCAGTGACCACAAGCACATCATTTGCCGCCGACGCGCAGGCTGCCCTCGCCGTCCACCATATCATCGGATGTCCGGCCACAGGCAGTAATTGCTTAACAGTTCCCATACGCCGGGCAGCCCCGGCACCCAAGATCACTGCGCTTACCATACCGGTTTCCTTTCTATTATGGCTAATTGGTTAAACTGCGTATTGGAGCAGGAATCCTGCCGCCTCTGGCAATAAACTCTTCCGATTTAAACCCGTTGACCGGCATAATGGGGCAGTAGCCCAATAGGCCGCCAAATTCGACCTTATCACCCACTTTTTTACCTGGAACGGGAATGATACGTACTGCAGTAGTCTTGTTGTTAATCATGCCAATAGCCGCTTCATCGGCGATTATGGCCGAAATGGTTGATGCCGATGTATCACCAGGAATAGCAATCATATCAAGACCTACCGAACAAACACAAGTCATTGCCTCCAATTTTTCCAAAGTGAGACTGCCCCGTTCTGCGGCAGCAATCATGCCCGCATCCTCACTGACAGGAATAAATGCGCCACTTAGACCGCCGACATGGGAAGTAGCCATTAATCCGCCTTTCTTAACAGCATCATTAAGTAATGCTAAAGCCGCTGTAGTTCCCGGCGCTCCGCAGCTTTCCAAACCCATTTCCTCCAAGATCTGGGCTACGCTGTCACCTACCGCCGGGGTTGGTGCCAAAGACAAGTCGATAATGCCAAAAGGAACGCCCAGACGGCGTGAAGCTTCCTGGGCCACCAATTGACCCACGCGGGTAATCTTAAACGCAGTCCTTTTTATGATTTCAGCAACTGTGCCAAAATCTCGCCCTTTAACGTCTTCCAGTGCCCGCTTCACCACACCCGGCCCGCTTACACCAACATTGATTACGGTTTCCGGTTCACCTACGCCGTGAAAAGCCCCCGCCATAAAAGGATTGTCCTCAGGGACATTAGCGAAAACCACCAGTTTCGCGCAACCTAAGGCATCCCGGTCAGCAGTAAGCTCAGC
>JAEYSJ010000287.1 GCA_023434855.1 Bacillota bacterium
AACCAATGTCAATACCGGTGCTAATTCAGGCAAATCAGGCAAATCAGGCAACAGTTTCGCCAATATACTTGGTGCGGCAACAAAGCAAAATGATACCGGGGAGCAAACGAATGCAGCACAACCTACACCGCCTAACATTCCGTCGATTTTAACTGCCGCAATTATTTCACCTAATAAGGCTGCTACCGGTCTTGGTTTAAATTTGACTGATATCCTAAATATGCTTTCTAACACTGATACGTTTTCTAATACCGATGAGACTAAACAACCGGATACGGCTTCTGTAGATAATTTGGCAGCCAACAATCAACTGATGGGCAATCTGGCTGCAATTATGGGAATGTTATCACCGACTAACAATGGTATGGCTTCTACCAATGCGGTCACCACTTCAACCGGCAGTCAAATGAATCAGTCAATTATTACGGCCAGTCAACAACCTGAAATTGCTTCACTACTGTCTCAACTCACTACTATGTTGCAAAATGCCAACAAGCAGGATACTGCAAATGCCGGCGCATTACCGGATATTATGCAAAAATTGCAGATGCTTGTGGGGAATATCGAGCAAACAACAACTAACAATGCAGTTGCAACCGGTAATCCCATCCCTTCCGAATTAATGGCTGCCGCAAATCCAAACGTAATATCAATTAAAAATACCAGTGGTGGATCGCAAATCGCTCCTTCACCTAGTAAAGAAAACGCCAACGGACCGGCTAATTCGGATGATACACAAACAAATTTCATACCAGCGATCACTACTGCTGAAACAAAGATCACCAGTATCGAAAAGCAAGCCGAAACCACGGCAGATATGCTGACTGCCAAAAAACAGGATGAAAACATTGCCGTGTTACCGGAAAGCAAAGATGCCAACCAAAGCATGTTTACAGGTATTCTTGATCAACAGATTTCCCAGGTTAGCCAGCAAGCCGGCATTAAGGAACCCAGCCAGCCATTAACCAATACTGTCCATGATCCTTATAACATTGCGTCACAAATTGTCGAGCAGGCTCAACTGATCAGGCAACCGAATGATTTGCAGAACTCGCAAATGATTATTCAGCTTAAACCGGAGCATTTAGGTGAAGTTACGCTAAAAGTGACTGTAGACAACGGCGCAGTCAGTGCCACATTCCATTCCAACAACGCTGAAGTCCGCGGTGTTATCGAAGCATCCTTATCCCAACTGAAACAAGAGATGTCCAATCAAGGGCTAAAGGTTGAGTATGTTGGTGTGTACGCAGGCTTAGGACAGTTTTTATCTGACGGCGGACAGCGGGAAAACTTGCAACAGCCCGCAATAAAAGTACAGAATAAAAAAGCGGAAAAAGATTTTCTCCAGGCTATAGAAGAAACTGCCGAAACCCAGTCTGCAGCAACTGATGCTTCAGGTGTAGACTATCGTATTTAATGAGAAGGAGGTAAATTATGTCATCGAATTATAGCGTTAATAATAATTCAACAACCCAAAATAATACTACTGGTACAAGTACCAATTCGACTGGCAAAAGCTCACTGGGTAAAGATGATTTCTTAAAATTGCTTGTTACCCAGTTGCAGTACCAGGATCCGCTGCAGCCGATGGATAATACGCAGTTTATTGCCCAGATGGCCCAGTTTTCCAGTTTAGAGCAAATGCAGAATCTGAATTCTTCAATGACTGTCAGTCAGGCTAGCAGCATGATTGGCAAGACAATAAGCTGGACAGACGATAACGGTAAAGCTCAGTCCGGGGTTGTCGACTCGGTGAAGATCACTGACGGTACACCATATGTAGTAGTTGCTGGAACTAGTGTGGATTTAGATAAAATCACTACAATCCAAAACGCAGCAACAAAAGCGTAACAGTTATGGCTGATAATCGTATATATTATTCGCAACAGCCGCTTATCCCTGTCAGCAAGCCTAGCACGACTATTACGGAAAAAACTGCTGTTACCGCTTCAGGAAACAGCAATATCCAATTTGATCAAGTATTATTGCAGCAGCTTTCAGGTGTGAAATTTTCCCAACATGCTTTGCAGCGCCTGCAAAGCCGCAACATCCAATTTGGTCAGGATGAATTGGTTAAACTTAACGGCGCAATAGACAAAGCCGCTCAAAAAGGTGCCAAAGAATCGCTGGTTCTAATGAATAATTTAGCACTGGTTGTCAGTGTAAAGAATAAAACAGTGATTACCGCCATGGACGGCAATAGTATCAAGGATAATGTTTTCACCAATATTGACAGTGCTGTAATTGTATGAAAGGCTGGACCTCTTGCAGGGAAGCCTTTGGCTGCTGAATGACTGATGCAGCTAATAATAGTATTATTTTTTATTAACCATATTAAATTAACAGGGAGGTCAATTTATTATGATGCGTTCATTGTTTTCCGGTGTTTCCGGATTGCGTAATCACCAGACCCGGATGGATGTAATTGGCAATAATATTGCCAATGTCAATACCACTGGTTTTAAGGCAAGCAGTGTCAATTTTGAGGATATGCTAAGCCAGACTATTCAGGGGGCTTCTTCTCCCCAGAACGGTCTTGGCGGTACAAACCCGATGCAGGTGGGTTTGGGTGTCACCTTGGCAAGTATTAGCACCAATTTCACAGATGGCAGCACGGAATCTACCGGTGTGGATACCGACCTGGCAATTAGCGGCAACGGCTTTTTCGTATTGGCGCCTAACAGTAAAAATACCGACAATTTAGTTTATACCAGGGCTGGGAATTTCGATTTTGATAAACAAGGCAATTATGTGGTACCAGGCACTGGCTATAATGTTATGGGCTGGATGGGTAATAATGGTGTTATCAATTCTTCCGGCGATGTAATGGGGATTAATATTCCGGTAGGGCTGCAGATGGCTTGTAATAAAACAACTACAGTAACGTATGAACATAACCTTGATTCAAATGGTGCTCTTGTCCCAACCCCAGCAACCGCTCCTACTTCTATAACAGTGTATGATGGTCAGGGGAATCCTCATATTCTTAACGGTACTTTAACAAAAACCGCACCAAATACATGGTCATTTACAACTCCTGCGACCGATAATACAGGTGCTACTGTCGCTCTTACTGCTACAACGGTAACTTTCAGTGCTGGGGGTGTATATACAGGAGGTACTGCGACTGTAGTTATTACTCCGGCAAGTCCTATAGGTGCTTCACCATTTACAGTTACTCTTGATTTTACCAAATTGACTCAATATAATGACGGCGAAGGTTCCACTGTTAAGGCAACCGATCAAGATGGCTATGCGGCAGGGACCCTTGCTTCTACAACAATGGATACTTCCGGAGTTATTACCGGGAAGTTTACCAACGGGCAAAGCCAAAAATTGGCTCAGGTTGCGTTGGCTGTCTTTAACAATCCCGGTGGTCTTCTCAAGCTTGGCGACACTACATATGCTGAATCGAACAACTCCGGCCAGAAACAGATTGGCCCTTCCAATTCAGGCGGACGTGGTGCAATTGCTCCTGGTTCGCTGGAAATGTCCAATGTTGATTTGGCGCAGGAATTTAGCGATATGATTATTACGCAACGTGGATTCCAGGCCAATTCTAAGATTATTACCACTTCTGACGATATGCTGCAAATTTTGGCTGATCTCAAGCGTTAAGAAAAACATTTCGTTTTCGAACAGTGAAGAATTTAAGTTGCTTTTCGGCTAAATAGCAGGTAATCAACTGTTTGCAGCCGCCCGAAAAGTTATAAATTCTGATACAGTAAAAAAATAGGGGGGAGTAATCTCCCCCCATAAAATTAATCCTTATTGGAGGCTGTTTATGATAAAGGTTACTCGCCTTAAATCTCAGGACGAATTAGTGCTTAATGCCGAATTAATTGAAACTATCGAAGAAACTCCGGATACGGTTATTACACTTGTCAATGGGAAGAAGATGATTGTCGAAGAGTCAATGGATGAAATAGTCCGCAAGGTTATGGAATATCGCCGGGCCATATTGCGAAATTTACGCTGATGTTGTAAAAAAGTAGAATTAAGTAAAAGTTATTTATCCGCTTTTTGGCTATAATTGGCTAAGATATTAATTATTAATGTTTTTGGGGGTGTGGTAGTGGCCGAGGAGGAAAAAAAGTTTCCAGTATTTCTTATTATCGGTATGGTAGTATTTGGTTTGTTATTAGCTGGTGGTATTTCTTATTTTATTGCCACTAAAATCGTATCTGAAAGAACAGACAGAGTAGTTGATAAAAAATTTCATGAGCCTGGGACCTTTCTAAAATTGGGTGATTCGAAGGATGGTTTGATAATCAATATTGGCGGAGTTAATAGCGGGCGTTACCTGAAGATTGGTATAATTTTAGAAATTAGGCCTGATAAAAATGCAGCGGCCAAAGAGGGGAAAGCCATCTCACCAGAGGAAATAAAAATTCAGGACACTGTTATCTATGTCCTGCGGTCACAAAAGATTGAAGACTTTGATCCTGCCAAGCAGGAACAGCTGAAAGAACTTATTAAAAACGAAGTTAATAAAGCGATTGGCGATGATCGAGTGTATGAGGTATATATTACTAATTTTGTCTTGCAATAGAACAATAGCTTCTGTCCGTAGTAATCGCTATAATGGAATAGGGGTGTGAAAGGAGGAGGAGTAGTGGCCGGAGATGTATTATCACAGTCTGAGATTGATGAACTACTATCTGCAATTTCGACTGGAGTAGTATCTGCTGAGGATATCAAGAGTGAAGAAAAACAGAAAAAGGTCAAAGTTTACGATTTCAAACGTCCTGACAAGTTTTCCAAAGACCAAATTCGCACTTTAAACATGATCCACGAGAATTTTGCCCGTTTCCTCAATACTTATCTTTCTACACACCTAAGAACACTTGTGCATTTGGATGTTGCGTCAGTAGACCAGGTAACTTACGAAGAGTTTATTCGTTCATTGCCAAATCCCAGCGTAATTAGTATTCTCCAGATGCTTCCTTTAAAAGGGAATATTGTATTTGAATTAAATCCTAACATTGTTTTCTCGATTATTGACCGCTTATTCGGCGGGCCAGGATTACCCCCTGCTAAACCTCGCTCTTTAACTGATATTGAAGAGACAATAGTCCGCCGGGTAATTACGAAGGCATTGGAGTGTTTTCAGGAAGCTTGGAAACAAGTTATTGAAGTTGAGCCTAAACTGGGCTTAATTGAAACTAATCCGCAATTTACGCAGATTGTTCCGCCAAATGACATGGTGGTTATCATTACCTTACACGCTAAAATTGGACAAGCAGAAGGTCTCATTAATATTTGTATACCTTATTTTGTCCTTGAGCCTATTATGTCTAAATTGACGACAACTTTCTGGGTGTCTTCCGGAATTTCCAAGCAAGCCTTGCCGGAGCATATTAATGCTTTGCAGCGTAAGCTGGAGAAAACGCTTGTTCCTGTTACTGTTAAATTAGGTCATGTCAGAATTACTGTACGTGAATTGCTAGAATTAGGAATAGGTGATGTATTGCAATTAGAAAGTAAAGTTGATGAGGAACTTACTGTGAGTGTTGGACAGCGGGAGAAATATAAATGCCGACCCGGGCTTTCTGGCAAAAAAGTTGCAATACAGATTACACGAACTGTTTCAGAGGGAGATGATAATAATGAGTGACGGATTTCTGTCGCAGGACGAAATAAATGCCTTATTACGGGGTGAACCAGCTTCATCTCCGGCGACTCCAGATTTATCAGATATGGAGAAAGATGCTCTTGGCGAAATTGGCAACATTTCTATGGGTAGTGCCGCTACCTCTTTGTCAATACTCCTTGGCAGGCGTGTATCTATTACGACGCCGCGAGTATCAACTTCAAGTTTGCGCGAAATAAAAAATCAATATCCACTGCCATATATGGTAATTGAGGTGGGCTATACTCATGGTATTGCAGGGACTAATCTTTTAGCCATGCATGAACAGGATGCTCTTATTATTGCTGATCTTATGATGGGAAATGACGGAGCCAATCCTCCTGCGCAATTAAACGAACTTTATATGAGCGCAGTAAGTGAAGCAATGAATCAAATGATGGGTTCTGTAGCTACTTCTATGTCTACTGTATTTAAGAAAAAGGTGGATATTTCGCCACCGGCTGTTAATTTAGTGGATTTTGCCGGCGATGCTAAAATCACTGATATGGCTACAGATGATCAACCTTTGATCAGAGTGTCTTTCCGTATGGAAGTGGAAGATTTGATTGACAGTGATATTATGCAGATTTTACCTTTCGAGGTAGCCAAAGATATGGTACAAAACCTGATGACGGCCATGCAACCGCCAAATGCCGCAGCTCCTGCTCCAGCAAAAAATACTGCTCCGCCGCCGTCTCCTGCCGTTCCTCAAGAGCAGCCTGGTATTGCTTATGCTCAACAGGCGGCAGCACCTGCGCCAAAGCCTCAGCCTGTACAAAATGTAGCTGTTCAACCTGTTCAGTTTGCGCCTTTGCAGCCAACTTCCATTCCTGTTAATGATACCAACATTGGCCTTATCCTGGATGTTCCTTTACAGGTAACTGTTGAACTTGGCCGTACTCGCAAGTTGATTCGGGAAATTTTAGAACTAACACCTGGATCAGTTGTGGAGTTGGACAAACTTGCCGGTGAACCTGTCGATATTTTGGTTAACGGCAAGCTGATTGCCAAGGGTGAGGTCGTAGTAATTGATGAGAACTTTGGTGTGAGAATTACAGATATTGTAAGTCCGCTGGAACGTGCTTGTAATCTTCAATAAAATATACTGAAAGATATAATGGCTTATTTGCATTAGGGATAAAAGTAGACTAAAAATTACTGAATAGGAGAGATATATTGA
>JAEYSJ010000013.1 GCA_023434855.1 Bacillota bacterium
TATATGCAAAAAAACTCGCTGAGTTAGGTCATAATGTAGTTGGCATAGATTTTTCCAAACGCTCTATTGAATATGCCACAAAAGACGCAAAAGAGAATAATCTCTCAATACAGTATTTATATCAAAATTACCTGGACATTAATTATGAAAATGAGTTTGACCTTATCATCTTAATATATTGTGACTTTGGGGTTCTTAATGATGAAGAAAGGAACCTGTTATTAACGAAAATTCATAAAGCATTGCGCCCGAACGGTTTATTTATTTTCGATATTTTTAACGAAAAGTATCCTGGCACAAAAGATCATGACAATTCGTGGGTAATAGAAAGTAATGGGTTTTGGTCTGAAGGTACATATCTTTCTCTTGCTGAAACGTTCCACTATCCTACTGAAAATGCGGTTGCTGAGCAGTATGTCATCATCAGAAATGATGGTGAAGTAAAGACTTATCGTAACTGGAATCGCTACTATTCAAAAAATGCTATTGGTAATATACTTGATCAGTTCAAATTTTCAAACCATAAATTTTATGACGATATAGTAGAAAGCAGTAATTTCACTTCCGCGGATGTTACTTTTGTAGTTTCTCAAAAAGGTTAAAATAGTATCTCCTAAATTGCTCATGACGTCTAAGATTACCGATCGTTTAAAGCTGGCCAAGTAAGGGAACTAAACTCTTCTGCGAATTACTTGTCAACGTGCATAAATCCGCTTCCCATAACTGAACCGTCTTCTCGTTGACCCCTAGCCTATCTGCAAATTCCTTCTTAGTAAGCCCGTGATACAGACGGGCTTTTCTAATCTGTTGCCCCAGCGTATCTTCTGGCAGTGCTTCATAGCACCCCAAAAACCAAACTGGCTGCTTTAGCACACTAGCCAAAGCTCGAACCGTCACCACAATCGGAATCTGCCGGCCATTCTCAATCTTACTGACTGTCACTGAGCTCAGGCCAGCAGCTCTAGCCACATCAATAATATTCATGCCAGCTTTAAGTCGCGCCCAGTGGCAGCGATCGGCTATCGTGTTGCCTGGAGAACTTCCCTCATTAATATAGGCATTTCTTGTTATATTGAGCAAGTTGTTGTCTACACGGTTGTCCGTGTGGCTATGCCACGGATACAGAAAAGCAGTGCACATGCAGCCTGAATGAGATCCGCCGTTATATCAAAAAAATATCCGGCCCATTATTAGACCGGATTGATCTGCATGTCCATGTTCCGCGGCCAAGCTATACAGAGCTGACGGCAAGTATACCTGCAGAGAACTAAGCACAAATAGCGGAACGCGTAGCAGAGGCGCGGAAGATTCAACTGAAGAGGCTGGAAAAGTTCTCAATTGCCTGCAACGCCCAAATGGGACATAAGCACCTGAAAGCAACCTGCCAGCTTACTGACGAAGCTCAATTAATTTTGAAACAGGCATTTACGAAAATGAATTTAAGTGCGCGCAGTTATGATCGGATGGTGAAAGTAGCCCGAACAATTGCTGACCTTAGTCAGGCAGAGAAGATAGATGCAGTTTATATTTCGGAAGCAATTAGTTTTCGGAATCATCTGCAGCCTTTATAGATTGGGTCGCGTAAAAGAGCCGACAAGGCTCTTTATTTGTTGTGGTATGTCTATTTTATAAAAATACATCAGGTTAGGGAATAACGGTCAACTGTGGTTAGTCAGCATATGAGAGTTTTGGAAGTATAGCTTTAGTTAAAATGGAGGGGGCTGGATTGTCTGGATAGTTGGTACTGCTTGTGGAGCGTATTTGCTGACAAAATAGAATAGAAACTATATATGGTTACTAAATCCCAAATCCCTGTGGCCTGTCCTAACGGATGGCTGCAGGGATTTTTTTTGTTGTTCCGTTATTTTTTTTCCAGAATTAGTGAACGATTCCTTTTGCTTGTTAGATATTTCTAAAGAATTTCAAAAAAATGTATAATATACTAAATTTGTGAATTACCTTATATAGAAAGGAGTATATAATTATGAAAAAATTCTTTGTTGGTGTTTTAGCCTTAGTAATGTTTTTGATTCCAGTACTTAATGTCTCCGCTGCGCATGCTTCAGATATTTCACCTCTGTATAGGTATTACAATTCGACAACCGGTGATCACTTCTATACAACAGATTTACGTGAACTCGGAAAGGGTAAGAATGGCTATAAGCGTGAGGGTATTGAGGGGCGTGTTTTCACCCAACGTAGCCCTGGAACCGTTCCACTATATAGATACTGGAATGGCACAATAGGAGATCATTTTTATACAACTGATTTAAAAGAACTTGGCAAGGGTAGGGATGGTTACGTATACGAGGGAGTTGAATGCTACGTTTATAGCAAACAACGTCAAGGAACGGTCCCTTTGTATAGATATTACAATAGTTCGACTAATGATCACTTCTATACTACCGATTTTCGTGAGCTTGGCAAGGGTAGGGGTGGCTATACATACGAAGGAATACAATGCTATGTTTTAAGATAATCATTTCAATGTTGCCGCTCATCCTTCGGATGGGCGTTTTTCTTATGACAAGACTAAGCAAATAACACGAATAGCGGCAGAGAAGGCTATGAAATGTTTGGGGTGATAATAGATTTTTTTTAGTTTATCATTTTAATTATTAGTCTATTTATTCTTTTATGTTGGATTTTTAGGAATCTGATTCTATTTGCTGACGTAGCTAGCCGCTCCACCAAAATGGTTTTATTTGCCCAATAAAGACTAGGTTCTGTAGACTTTGCGACGATGGATATAGCTAAACCATATGTATGTCGGACATGGGACAGACGGCAACAAAAGAACTTAAATCCATGTCTAACCTTATATACTAAATATTACATTATCATTTCTAAATAAAAACAAAAGTTTGTGAAATATATTAAATTAGTATAAGAAATTAAAAAAGAGGAGGAGACTGATTGAAAAAAGTAGTTCGCAATATATTTCTGGGGTTTCTTGGCACTACTATTGGACTATATATGATGGTAACACCTGCAGCAGTTTACGCAAAATCGCAACAGACTCCGAACACCGTTGGCAAGATAACTAATTTGACAGCGCAAAACAATCAATCTCCTTCAGTTAGCCAAGTCACGCAAGATCCGGTGGCGGTGGTTAAGGCTTCCGCAGGTAAGCTGGGGTTCAATACCAAAAAGGATTCGTTTTCTTTGGCTAGCAAATCTGCTAACCAGGCAGTTGTTTCTGTGCGGCATGAAAAAAATATATATAATGTTACTCTTAAATTAAACAGTGCTAATTCTCAATGGGTCATCACGTCCGTTAATAAAGCGAAGGGGGCAGAATCCAATTCTTCAGCCAACAATAATGGTACTGTAAATAGCGGTAGCACTACTACAGGAACAACCAGTAGTAGTACGAGCTCTGCCAGTGTAACCACTGCTGAGAAAAACGCAGTTGAATTGATGAATGCCGATCGTCGGGCAAACGGGTTGTCGGATCTAAAGGTGAGCTCTGCAGTGACTGCAGTCGCCCGCAGTCATGCCCAAGATATGGTTAACCGTAAATTTTTCTCGCATACCAACCCGGATGGAAAAACACCTTCCGACCGTTTAAAAGCTGCCGGCATTTCTTATAGTGCCGTGGGTGAAAACATTGCGGAAAATACAAGTGTTCAGGCTGCGGAAACCTCTTTTATGAATAGCTCAGGTCACCGTGCCAATATATTGAATTCGAATTATACCACGGTAGGCATTGGTGTTGCTTATGACAGTGCGGGAAATGTGTACGTGGTTCAAGACTTTATCAAGTAAATCAATTTTTATCAAACCGCACCTCTAGGGTGCGGTTTTTGTATTTATTAGCACTTCACAATAAGGAGCGTTTGTTTTAAAATGGGCATGCTAAAACGTATGTTCTATATCGAAGTGGTAAATGTGTCGGATAAAAAATTCGTGGACGTAACAGCCGAGCATACCCGGGACGGTAAAGTAAATCCACTGTCAATAACGTGGGAAGACGGACGGGTGTACAGTGTTGACCGTGTACTGGAGGTAAGAATGGCACTCATAAATCACTGGCCGTTAAAGCTGGCCAAATAAGGCGCTAAGCTCTTCAATGAACTATCCACCAACGTGCACAAATCGTCCGCCGGCCGTTCTCAATCTTACTAACCGTCGCAGTGCTCAGGCATGCGGCCCTAGCCACATCAACAATATCTATGCCGGCTTTAAGTCGGGCCCAGTGGTAACGATCAGCTATCGTGCTGCATGGAGAGTTTCCTTCATTAATGTAGGCATTTCTAGTTATATTAAGCAAGTTGTTGTCTGCACGGTTGTGGTATTAATCAGTAACCCGAATGAAGAAGCCATCTTGGCCAGCGAAGAAGGCAAGAGGATGTTTGCTGCAGCCATTGCCAGGGGCGTAACTGATTATATTTTGTGGAGGTATCATGATGGAATCAGCAAAAACCGTTATCCGTAATAACTGGAAATATATCGTCGGGACTGTCGTTGTGGCAGTTCTGTTTTAGTTTGCAAGGGCAGAATGTCAGGAGTGGAAGCAACACATTAAGGAACAGTTAGCGAAGCCAGCAGCCTATAGCACCGGTACCGCAAATATAAATACTAAGACCGAAACAATCCGGGAAGTTGCTGTGCAGGCACCCAGTACTCTAGGGGCGGTCCTGCAGTTTGTGGAGAAACAAGGTAAGGTTATTGCTATTGTAAATGGCCAGGAAGTAGAGGTGCCGAACGTAACCGGTCAGCCAGATGTGAAGCTGGGAGAAAACGGTGAGCTACGGTTCTATACAACAAGTACGGCCCGCATTGATGTAACAGAAATGGCCAATGCTCAGGCGCGACTTATTGCAAACCAGGAGTTAGAGCAACAAGCGGCCGCTCATAAAAAGGAGCTGGATAAAGAAAAATCCACTCGTAAGCATGAGCGGATAGGTTGGATTATGCTGCAGGCTGGTATTTGCTTACCCGCTAATTATCGCCCCGGGCTTCGGTCTGGGGATTTTTTATTTTGGTTACTCGTGGATAGAGGATTTCATTGTCTTTTTAAAGGATAATGGAGAGTTTTGGAGAAGGATAATTTTATTGTCAAACCGCTCGGGAGGAATCACAATGAAAGAATTAACTTCTCTGGAAATAAAAATATTGCGATTAGCACTAAAGTTCGCTGGCTGTATCTTTATTTTGGGGTTGGTTGTTCTCATTTCTTTTAAAGGAGCCACGAGTACTTACATCGCGTTATCGTTGGGAGCTTGTAGTCTCATTGTGTTTATACTTGCGTTATGCTATGGAGTGGTAGCAGATCATTTTAATGACTCCAGGAAAGAAACTTTGCTTATAGGTTGTGCAGCAGTCGCTACGACATTCTTCCCCTTGGTTCTTAGCATATCTCCAAACGACTCCATTACGATTCTGATTACCATTTGTTTTATAGGCCTGATTATTTATTGTATTAAATATAAGGATAAGAATGAAGATTAATGGTGTACTATATAATATCCCGGTGGCTTCGGCTGCCGGGAGTTTTTTATTTTTGGGCAAAGAAATGCCGCCTATTTTGCGGCTTGAAGCTTATTTATCAGTAATTGTGCTGCCTTGGCCTTTTTTTGTATTGTGCCCAAATAGTCCAACGCAGCCGCATAGTCTCCATCTTTCACAGCTTTGCGAATTAGCTTAATTCTGGGGCCAATAAAATCTATTTCCGAAGCACGGTCAAATTCTTTCATGTTAGGCATGTTATCAGTCCTTTCTATTGGGGCAGTTATTTACTTAACCGATAACATTACACTGACGGTGTTACGGAATGCTGATAAAAACAAGTATGTTATGTACAGCTAAATTTACACCTTTTTCATTGGCAAGTTGTACGGATAAAGATTGAGAGATATTATAGGTCCAGTATTTTTAAAACTAAATTAGTGGAGGGATATTGATGGGGAAATACCAAGTAGATGAGTACACAGTGTCGTTGCTGCATTTTGAAGACGAAGTAAAAGATGAGAAGGGAAAAGAATGGAAGGTCAACGGTGCGGCAGCTATAAGTACTGCGAAAAGCAAATTTGGAACATCAGCTCTTTATCTTAATTCAAAAGGTTCTTCAATTTCGATGCCGAGTCCGTTGGCTGATCTTTTTCAATCTCCGTATACTATTGAACTCTGGTTTTATCCAACAAGTTTTGATGGCGGTGAGGGAGATCAATATGGAGTATTGGTAGGGTTTACTGGTTTAATAGATACATACACAGGTGGCGCTATTAACCTATGTAAAATTGCAAATGGCAATCGGAAACCAGGGATGGTGTCAACTATTCAATCGCTGGCCTCAAGTGACTTAGTTGCATTAAATTCATGGAATCACGTTGCCTTAACATTTGATGGAACTGTATCAAGATTATTTTTAAATGGAAAATTACAAAGTAGTAATGGTAATTTAATTTCCGTAACAGATCTTGGGACGATTGTTATAGGTACGACTGCGGGCGGATATACTTATCAGTATCATGGTTACATTGACGAATTACGTATTTCAAATATCGCTCGATGGATCTCTGATTTTACACCGGGTGTTAATGCACCAACCCTTATTGCAAACGCAGGTGATTCCAAAGTAACCTTATCTTGGACTATAATTGATGGCGCTACCGGTTACAATTTAAAAAGAGCCACCATTGCAGGTGGTCCTTACACGACAATCGCAAGTGATGTCACTGGCACTAGTTATATAGATACTGACGTAATCAACGGTACTATCTACTACTATGTAGTTACTGCAGTTACGGCTGATGGTGAAAGCGCCAATTCTAATGAAGCTTCTGCGATGCCAACAGCTCCGCAAGTTGAAGAAGGGGAAGCCGTACTTCGAATTACTATGACTGATTCTAGCGAGCGGGAGTATAAAGTCTCAAAGGTGATTGCAAATGACTTTGTCTCTTGGTGCAATCGAACTATTGGAACAGGTAACTCATGCTATATTTTTGATAAAGGGCTTCAAGATAGCAAAGAGTATCTGTTTTACGAAAAAATCATCAGCTTTGAAGTGATTCCGTTAGCATTAGTGTTATTATGACTACAGCCACAACAGGAGTAATAATGTATCATCGCCCCGGACTTCGGTCTGGGGCGTTTTTTATTTATGGGCAAAAGAAATACCGCCTATTTGGCGGCTTGAAGCTTATTTATCTGTAGTTGTGCTGCTTTGGCCTTTTCTTGAATTGTGCCCAGATAGTCCAGTGCTGCTGCATAATCTCCATCTTTCACAGCTTTACGGATTAGCTTAATTCTTGGGCCAATAAAATCTATTTCCCAAGCGCGGTCAAATTCTTTCATATTAGGCATGCTATCAGTCCTTTCTATATGATAATTACGGCGGGGATGTAGCAAATCCTGCTCCCAAGAGTATAGGACCTTAGCCCTGAAAATTATAAGCGAGGCTGATTGCTAATCCGGAGCCTGCCGTTCACGAGAAGGAAATGGACAAAGAAAAATCCGCTAGTAAGCGTGAGCGGATAGTCTGGATTATAGGTGCTGTTGTGGGCAGTTATTTATTTAACCGATAATTTTACACTGACGGTGTTACGAAATGCAGATAAAAATAAGTATGATATGTACAGCTGAATTCACACAAATTTCATTGGCAAGTTGTACGGATAAAGATTGAGAGTAAATTTATTATATTTAGGAGGAATGTAAAATGGCAACAATCGGCCAAGCATTATAACATACGACTCTTCTTCCGAATGGAGTAAGTATACCAATGAGAATGGAGACTATTTAAATACGGCAACTGGTTCTAATTCTATCAGTTCTACAATAACGTTTAATTTTGTTGGTACAAAGTTGAGATTAATAGGGCAAGCTGCTTATAATAGGTCTACGTCTACAAGATTATTTATTGATGGCGTTTTAGTTAAAACATTTAGTACCAGGTCGTCCGAGCTAGTACGTTGCTCGCTGGATTGCGAAGTTACAGGCCTAAATTATCAGGAACATTATGTAACTATAATTAATGATGCAATTCCAACAGGTGGATGGTATTGGTT
>JAEYSJ010000022.1 GCA_023434855.1 Bacillota bacterium
ACTGGCTGAATAGCCGGTTATTTTTTTAAACATCGCTAATTTGATCGTACAAGGAGGTCATTATGCCCACATACCGAGTTTTCGTCAATAAACAAGCTACCGGAAATTTTGTTACAGGAACCAAAGCGGATGACGCATATATGAATGCAGCAAGCTCTATCTCCCTCAGCGAAGATGATGACATTCAACTGTTAGAGGTAAAGCCTACAGCTGCTGATGACCAATCAATTGCCTCCGTTACTGCGCAGGACTTATAGACGTGCAATTGACCTGAAAGGGGCTACAATTACAGTCAAAAGGCCGCTCCGAGAAATCCGGAGGCTTTTAATAACCTTTGTAAGGTAAGGCCGATTTTTTATTGACTGATTGCATATTTTACAATCTATGGGTATAATATAAGAAAAGGACTGACGTGTTGGTAGCACGCCAGCCCGACAAGTTGTCTAACCGAACGGTTAGCCCGGATTACGTTATTAAGAAATAACCGCAAACCATGGCGTGGGGGCGGTTATTTCTGTTTTATGATGAGCACAACAAGTGTTGCGAATGCGACCATTAAGTACATTGCCTCAAATGTTGACACCATACCACCCCCTTCCCGGAAGGAAGTGGCCAACCGTCCCTCGACAACCTGTTACGCTTATTATAGCATAATCTTCCAGGCTGAAAATAGAAAATTCTATGAATTGCTTTCACACTGCCGCCTTTTAACGAAGGCGGCTTTTTTATTTTCGCCGCGCAGTTCGCGGTTCCCTCGCTGCCGGCAGACCCGTTCCATCTTCCTACAACAACCGGAGAGCCAACATAAAAAACCCGTGAATATCACCGCTTAAGAAGCGATGTTCACGGGTCTTCTCTCTCCCATTGTTGTAAAAGTAAAAAAGCTTTCCGGAACTAAGTTCGGAAAGCCCTTGTTTCTTCTGGTGACCCACGTAGGAATCAAACCTACAACCTACTGATTAAGAGTCAAAATTAAGCGCCATTTTTCGTTTTCAAAACACCATGAATGCTTGATAATGCTGGCTTTTCATTACAGACCATCACAGAACTTTTTCGCCGCGTTGTTGTACGGTTGTTGTATTGCACTACTGATGAACGAGGAGAGAGCTTGATTCCCTACTCCTTTTTAGTTGTTGTAAAATTGTTGTCAAAATCTAACAATCTTTGGTTGTATATCCATTTTAAACCACACTAGATTCGACTAATACTGCTCTAAGTCTAACAAGTCTATGTCCGCATCATATGAACGTCCAACAATTCAAAATTACTTTTACCATCACATTGTGGTGGTTTTTTTATTATGTATTTCACCCTTTCTTACAAACTTTAATTAAGCCAGAACCAGTTTTTTGTTCGATATATTCATTAAGGACATGAGCAACCATAATCGCACCTGATCCAGACAAAGATAACGATGCATTTTTAGCCTCTACTCCAGCCACCAAACTCCCGGATCCGCTAATGGCAACATCAATGCTATTAACTTGTCCATTCAAAATGTCAATACTACCTGACCCAGAAATTCTACCATACAAACTTCCATTCAATTGGTCAACAGTTATATTCCCACTCCCAGAGATCTCTACATCTACGTTTTCAATCTGAACTGCATCAATTGAGGTTGACCCCTTGATTTTAGCGCGTAGCTCACAAATAGGAACTTGCGAATAAATGTTACCTGTGCCCCTACCATTAACTTGTAGACTTTTAAAACCATTGCATTTGATTTCGATATAACCAAAATCCTCTTCAAGTTTCGGCGGAACTCTCTTACCATTCACCCATACACTTCCTATATTGATGTGAACATTGCTTTCTCGTCTTGGAGTTTCGATATAGAGAAGATCACCTTGCTGATAAATAGAAACTTTCTGTACAAATTCGCCAGCTCCGCCTAATGACACTGTACAATTTGGAGCATCATTTGGAATCATAACAATATTATTCATATCACCGCTTATAATAAGATGACGTACTCCATCAAACATTTGCTGATCACGGAGAATATTTACCATCTCTGGCCACAGTGGCAAATCTTTAATCACAATTTCTCCAACACCTTTGTTGACAATCTTTCGTGATGAAACATCAACAAAGCTTCCATCTTCGAAGGTAAAAAAACCCCTCTCATTAGACACAACCGATTTGTCACTTAAAATCATAACTTCTTTATTTGCGAAAACCTTTTTCAATTTTATCCTCCTATAACCCAAGAGTACTTTAAAAATCAATTACAATTTAAATTTCATTTATAATTGTGTCAATATGTTCCGCTAGCTTCAATTGCATCTTCAATTAGTTGTTCTATATTCTCTTTTATATCATCATATACATATTGACTTGACTGATATGATGAATCAAAGCAAGTAACATATTTAGAGAGTCTCTCCCTATTTTCCCCAATATAAATATGATAAAAGGGATTACTTCCTTTTGTTGTTTGATTACCATCGCTATCTTTGAGTTTATGAATATATATACCAACTATTCCCTTATTAAGTTCATAGGCTTTTTCAATTTCATAATCAATCCACTTTCTTCCACATGTTGTTGCACCAATTAAAACGACAAGACATGAACGCTTTGCCATTTGTGAATCAATCCATTCTTTAATTTTTGTATCTGATTTTTCTTTGACCTCCTCCCAATCATTATCAGAGAAAGTCGAACTACTATCAACCTTTCCCATATTTCTGACTTGGCTTGCCCTCCAAGCATCCTTATCGTACTCGAAGCTAAAAAACACTTGTCTCTTTGCCATTGTTCTTCTCCTCCAATCACTCTACTTCTTTATAAATATCATAATCATTGATTTTCTTTTGTAAAGCATACGCTCTGTCGACATATGTATCGGTATTTGCGACAAAATCATCCCATTTAACCGAAATTATGTAGCTACTTTCTCCATAGTATACTTTTAATCCATCTGCACAATCAACAGAATCGGGTTCTTTTATATTAAACATATTTTTCCGTAAGACCGTAAAGAGGGTATCGGTTTCATACCTTCTACATCCACTAGTACAGCAAGTTTTTTTATAGGTGTAGTAAGAATAAGAATTGTTTCTGTCTGGAACGATAATTGCGAGTACTGCACTTGTTTTACTGGTAATAGGCGTTCCATTGCTATTTTTTCTAGAAATTTCTTTTAATGAATATGATACTTCCCATGGTATCCATTGATCCTTATCTACTCCCAATTCTTTCATATTCTTAGAAATCATTACAATGGTTAAACTACTATCATAGATTCTATCTTTTAACTTCTTCCAAATAGCATCTTCGCTAAGTTTAGATAAATCTTCACCATCTGATTCACCTTTATATATGTGATCGGAAGAATCTTTCAAATATTCTTCTAACCTATCCACATAATTCCTAACAGTATTCGTTTCCCAATAGTTTCCATCTATGTGGTTAACATCATTATCGGCATATTTATATGAGATAAATATTTTATGTCCCATAAATACTCCTCCCGAAACTTTTGACTATTTTAATTGTTTAAGGCATTCTAAAATGTTATTTATTACTGTTTTGTAATCTTTTTTTTCATTCAATTGTTGAAAACATTTTTGAAAGTTTTCATCAGCTTGTGGATAATATTGCAAAAGATTTTGATTTAGCTCTCGCCAAATTTCTTCAGCTACAAAACCAGTGCAACCAACTGGAATTATTGCAGTTTCGTGTCGTTTGGCTATTTCGAATTCTGACTGCATTCCATTTGCTAATACAATCTTTTCTGTCTTGGCATCATTCTTGTTGCCAAATAAAAAGATTGAAATACCTGCTCTTGAAATCATATCTTCTCTATATGTAGTCCATAGCTTCATTCTAGTTTCTTCGTTTTCGATACCTTGAGGGAAAGGTCTTAATAAAAGCCTATCATCGTTAATCGTCTTACTTTTCATGTAAATTTCTTCTAAGGCACCAGTTATTACAAAGCTACCTACTCCCAATCCAAAGCCGGAAACCAAATTATAGCCTTCTTGAATTAATTTTTTACTTAGAAAATGTATAAAGTCAGATGCTTCTTCTTTACTCCACATCCCAAATTCTGCAGCACTACCAGAAATAAATATATTTTTACTATTCAGTCTTCTCTCGATCTCCTTTAGAATATTTGTTATTTCGCTATATTCATCAATTAACAATACTTTAATATTATATCGTTTGAGATCATCCACAAATAATTGATGTTTACGCTCAGCATATTCATACTCAGCTATTTCTTTAAAATCCGATTTTTTAATCTTTCGCATTAATGCATAATGTTGTCTACGATTTCCTTCGCCATAGTCAATTCTAATTCGACCTAAAATATAATCAATATTGGGATCCAAAAAACTAAAACCGATAAATAGGAAAGTTTTAGAAATTAAATCGCCGCTCAGAGTCGTGATGAAAGGTGCATGCTCACGGTAATATCTTTCGTAATCATCTTTGATGATAATTGTATCATCAGGGTTTTCTTTATCTCCATGCATCTTATATACAATTGCATCACGATGCGGCTTGGTAATAGATAGTTGTTTATTATTATGTTTAATATCAACAACTCTTTGAATTTCTTTGAGAGCATCTTCAATAAGTGAATCATAGTTAGTTGTCCAATATGTAAATATTGGTAAGCGAGCTAATATTTTATGATTCTCACTTAACTGCTTATTCTGAGAAAATTCTTCAAAAATAATATTGTTAATGACACTTCGATTTTGATTTTTATTAAAATGGTATTGCGCCAATGAGACTAAATCATTCTCTTTCTCAATATCTAAATCTAATTCATTCGCTACACTCTCTAACAATTGCTTCCAATCTACATATCCCGAACTCTTTGAAAAACCGGCCCCAACAAATACGGCAGCACTATTATCTCGAATTTCTTTCACATATCGTTCTATAAAAACACTCAATTCCTTGCGCATAATAACCTCCTTAATTATATTACGCCTTTAATCACAGTTTATCGGCATACTGAGTTTAACAGTATCTCTCAGACAGATATATCCTTAATGAATCTAATCCGACAGCAACGTCGCATTTTTCTCCTATCGTCATAATACTATTAGCTATCAGTCCCTGCATTCATTTATAAGACTTTTAAAATTTCGGTTGAAATTAATTCTGGAGTAATATTATCAATATCAATTTCTTTTATTTCCTTTTCTATACTTCTTGCATATTCTAGTTCAAAATTTACCCATTGGGATTGAGCAGCATTTTTACTATTTACATATAGGACATACTTTGATTGTACAATACGTTTTTTTAATACTTCCTCTGTATATTTTCCCGCCATATTACGTTTTAAAAAATCATTATCACTAGTCCAGTCACAATAACAAACCATTCCTTTTTTGTTAAGAAACTTAAATAGAGATATAATTTGTGTTTGATCAGAAAAGCTATGAGAAATAAAAAGGTCAAAAGATTTTTTTATTTGTATATTTCTTGATGAGGATATTTTATTAAATAAATCTTCAGGAGTCATGTTAAAATTTGTTGTTTCAGTCATATAATGTTTCTTCTTGCCTTTAAAGTTTTTGCGAAGCTTTACATACTTTCCAGTATGCTGTAAATAATCAAATGCCATCTTTCTAATCTGATCATTATGCTCTGAATCATTCAATTTATAAAAAAATATATCGATTTTTTTAGAGCTATATTTGCTTAAATCTTTTACAATTTCCACTTTATCCTCAATAGATATTCCCTTTTTATGATAAGCAGCAATATAATAATCCACATAATGAGGATCAAGATTTTGAATTAATTCTGTATTATTTGCGATTTTTGCATTACGTTTATCGATTGCCAATTTTCGTTTGTTTTCAAAAGCTTTTAATTTTAAAATATGCTCTTCCTTATTAAAGGTATTTCTATAATTTTCTTTTGTGCTATTTCGGAGAATATTTTTAATAGCAGGGAGCGAAAAGAAATATGTTTCAGGTGACATAGGATTATAACGTGCCTTTTTTCCTACAGAGACAAGAAATTTATCTTTTTCTAAATAAGAATTTTGCATTTGAACTAAATTCTCCCACTCCATTGGATAATATCTTTTAAAGTATTCCAATAAAATTTTCCCATCATAATCTTGGGGCAATATTTCTGCTATTAAATATAATGGCCTTTTGATCGTTTTATTGTATCTCATAGTTTCACCGACATATTTTCTCTTAGTTAAACCAGGCAATCATTCATCACCTCATTTTTTAATGTCACTAAACCGACGATTAACAGTGCACCAAAGTAAAAAAACAAATTTACCGTCTAACATCAACCCGGATATCATGACGAAGTTTTATATTGCTGTGTACGAAGCTATGCTGATTCAGTAATTGAGTCACATTCGTATATACGGGCTGCTTCATGTGGGGATCGCGTATCGTAATCATTACACAAAATGGTTGTGAAAGTTCTTCATCTTTTAAAATCGCTTGCTTTTCAATAAAACTCCGATATACTCCCTCTACTTTTAAAAACCATTTCTTAGGCGCTTTTAGACTTTTTTCTTTATATTTGGGGGTCACTTCGTCCAAATCAACTGCATATTTTTTATTAGGATAGTACTTGTCCCCATACTGGATAAGTACTTTTTCCGTTTTATTAAAGCCCTCATGTGCAATTGTTTTTTTGCTATAGCTCGAAAAATTCAGCAAGTTCTGAGAACCATTAGAATTACGTCCTATCGGATTACGAATTGTCCGTACCGTCCTATCTCTATTGACTTTTTCATCATAAGATCCCAAAAATACATTGAGATTGGACTGGCAATACTCCACGCCTTGACGTGCTGCCAAAATTGGCTGATTAACCAAAGTTACAACAAGCTGTCCATAATAATATCCTTCATCATCGATTAAGCACTCTGGGTAAGGAAAATCTAAGATATCAATAAATTCTCCCTTTTTAAGCGTATCTCTTAATATCAGCGTTATCTCATGCGGATTATTATATAAAATATCCTGAATGGGTTGCGGGACACCAAAACCATACTGAGTAACTTTTTCCGGCATTGCTGCTTTTACCGTTTCAGGGTACCTACAAGAATGCAGCATTAAAGTTTTTAATAGAATTGGGTCAAATTCTTCTTGTACCTCATTCGATAAATGAGCAGCAATAGCTGTTACCCGAGGAGTAGAAAAACTGGTACCACACCTCCCGACAATTTGTCCATCAGGCGAAAAAGAATTCACTCCTGTGCTGGTAATTCTGCCATTCTGTATACCGCAATTTCCACCATAGTGCATTATTTCTGGCTTGATAATGTTGGCCGGCCCAGGACCGACTCGGCTAAACGGTGAAATATGATCCGGTTTTGCAAGATCACTGGCCGCCTGCAAATGAGCGATAGAACCTACGGTTAACGCTCTGACCGAATCAGCCCCTCGTGTAATTCTCCCATTCGATTGTCCTCGCGTAAAATTATTACAATTCCCTGCAGATTTAACAATCCAAATTTTATTTTTATCTTGGATATCATCCAAAGCCGTTCCGAAATCGGAAAAATCAGTATCACTGATCTCCATACCACTACCTAGCGACATATTCCAAACTTTTATAGAGTTTTTATTTTTTTCAACCGCTTCACGGATATTTTCAACCAGATCTGCTTCCGTACAGCCTTCTTTATTTAAATCGGGAATAACCAGTGCATCATAAAGCTTGCAACCTGTAAGCCCAGTAAAATTACAGCCTTCCAACAAATCACCAAAGCCAACAATTCCAGCTACAAATGTACCATGTGCCCGATTAACATACTCCTCGGGATAACTTGTTGTATTTCCAGTAAGCCAAGGCTCTAGTGCTTTAATTTTTGCTATCCCCGAATCTAATACACCTACAATTGGATAGAGTTCTCCCTCCACCGGTTGAACTGGTGAAAATTCCGTTTCATAAAAAAAACTATCTTCCACGACTTGCAATACCGGCATTGGTTCAATGGAATAAATGCCAGTAAAATCATCAATATCTCTGAGCAGTTCGAGATTATCCAGTAAAACTTGATGCACCAGTAAGCGGTCGGAATATGGTACTATCTTATCAAGATGAATTCCTTTTTTACTCGTCAACAATGATTTAAATTCTTCATCTACTTTTTGATTCAAAGATGCGTTATTATAATCGACCAGAGTTACCTTCAAAACATATTTTTCTTCCTTGGTCTTTACATCCTTGATATTGATAATCGGCTCTAATAATGATATGGCACTTAGGGATGAAATTGCTTTCGGATTTAATTCACACAACGCCAAGTTACGGGATATTGTCTCATATTCTTCTACCGTACTGACCAGAATCAACAGTTCCTGCTCTGCTGATAGACCTATTGCCTTATCGTCATAACGTTCTTCGAATAGAGAGAGCATATCGGCCCGATGACTCTTGGCAACCGCATCATCCACAATCTTGGCTTTTAATACTGTCGGAATCCCTTTATACTTATTAATTTTGGTTACCGCTTTTTCTTTTGCCTCATCCAGCCCGCTTATCAATTGCGCTGATCGTTCGCGTAACTTCTCGCCATGCAGCACCCATTTGGGCGGTTTTGAACCGCCGCCCTCAGTAAGCATTTCGTCTGCTTTTCTCTTATGGAATATCTTTACCGGTAAGTTCCGTTCACTCATGGTCTAGATCCTCCTCATCCCGTAGTTTATTGCGAACCTGACGTAAGGATATATTCAACGCCTCAGCAATGTCTGCTTGAGAAACGCCATTCCCATTTAAAAACTTAACCAAAGATAATTCTTGCTCGCGAAAGCCCTTAAAAAGATAAATCTGAACCAATACGTCCTGATAAGAAATCACTTCCCGATCGTGTAGAACAGCATCTCGGACAGCATTAAAACAAATGGTCTTAATATCTGATGGTGATGTTCCCGAGAGAGTATGAATAATTTTGCTTAATTTCTTTTTATCTGCATCAAAACTCAGTTCTGTATCACCAAAATATAGCTTGAGTAGATTACGTATTCCCTCGAAATCTGGCTTAGGCACTTCAATGGTAGTGCTAAATCGTCGCCATACAGCAGCATCTAATAAACCTTCATGGTTAGTAGCTGCAATTAAAACATTTCCATCGTTACTCTTACTAAAATCATCAATATTTTGCAGCAAACTATTAACAACTCGTTTCAATTCACCAATTTCATGCTCATCATCTCTCGCTTTGGCAATCGCATCAAATTCGTCCAAAAATAAAATACACGGCTTTTCCTTAGCGTATTCGAATATCTTGCGAATGTTCTTGGCCGTATTTCCTAGCAAAGAGGATACTAGACCATCTAATCTGGCTGTAATTAATGGAATCTGCATTTGGCTGGATATATATTTTGCGATACTTGTCTTGCCACAGCCAGGTGGACCGTAAAGAAGTAAAGACTCGGGAAGATTAACACCTCTTTTGACTAGTTTATTACGATTCTTCAATGACGCAATAAAGCTATTTATTTTAAGTGTTGTAATTTCGGATAGGACCAATTCTTGAAATTCATCTTCCGGATAAAATATATCTACCATATCAAGACGTGTCTCCAAATCAACCGGCTTGCTCACAAACTCATCCATAAAGACGGGATGAGTAATTTTTTTATTAATTAATCTGTTAATACGATCTGCTAATGCTTTTTCTCCATTATCTTGTAGTTTATCGGCAAGCAAAGCTGCATAGCTGTGTACTTTATCACGTTTTCCATCCAATCCGCCCTCGATGATTTTTAGAATTTCGGTTTGCATAGCCATTTTACCACTCCTCTCGATTATTGTAACGCTTTTATTATTATTTTGCACGCTTTTTTTGAAATAAATATCACTATTGCTAATTTTAATTACGAAATTTCCAAAAACAAATACATTTTTTCTAAAGATTAAACAATTATTTTATCCTAATACAAAAAAAGCCGCCGGCATCACCGGCAGCCTCCCTGTAAAAACTGAACAACCATCCCCAACGTCATTACCCCTGAGACCTGCACCACCAGCCAAAACACCGACAACAGCAAGCTGTGATCGGCACAGTACCTGACGCTCTCCTGGTCCTTCCGGTCCAGTGCGTTCCAGTAGCAAACCCACAGTGCGACCTCTACCCGCCACCCTCTTACGATCTCGTCCCACATACCGCTGCACCTCCACTCGTCAGCAGCGGCTCTCCCGCCGCCGTCACCTCAGGGCGGCACACCGTGTCACCCGAAGGGGCGCAGCGAAAGCGGAGCAGACGCAGCCTTGACCGGTGTGATACCATGAGAAGACCGGCGGCGGGGCGGCCTAGTACCGTTTTTTCCTGAATACGGTCCTTGCCGCACCTAAAGCCCCAATTCCTTCATCCGGGATAAAGCCGTAACAGTTCACCCGTTCCTGGTAGTATTTCAGCGCAGTTGGTGTCAGTTGCATCCATATCCATTCAGAGCGTCAGGGCTGGTCACTAGCCGGCCCCATAGCCCTTTACCACGTTTTATCTTTTTCCTAATCTGTTCAATGGCCATCATGACTGTCTTCTCCCGCTTCTCGCCGCTGAGCTTTAATGAACAGACCGCCATTGCTTTCGGTTACTTCGATCTTTGCCCCGCTTGAAAAAACAAGGTCCTGGAGCCATTTACCCTGCAGCCGGATAAGCGGCCGCCTGTCTTTCCCCTGATTGAGATATGTATAATAGACAGTCAGAATACGTGAGCTTTCCCCTTCACTGGACAAATCTATACCCCCTATCACAAGCTGCAGCAAGGTCTACATAATAACTGGCCCTGCCATTGCTTTTTATAGGGGGAAATTAAAAAGCGCATGCGAGGTTTAACCCTACACATGCGCTTTGCTTCGTCGTTTGCTAAATCCCAAACCTAATAACCGGGCACTACCGGCCTCAACAGAAAAGCGATCAAAACACTATGTACGCGAACGCTTGGCCTTTCCGCTGATGTATTAGGAATGGCTAAATCATCTGCTGCGTCAAGTCACACAGCTGCTCCCCCAACACCCCACTATACCGTGCCTCGCTTGTTTTCAAGCGGTCGACATTGTATAATAGAAATGTCGTCGTGGACAGCTAGCTGTTACGTGTAGGTGCTTATACCACCTGCGTGAGTCTGGAAGTGCTCCAACACTTTCAGGTCACGGCGACTCTTTAATTTCCACCTATTTCTAATTATAGCTCTTTTCAGGTGAATTACAAGTGAACAGAGCGAGCGAAAAGGATTTTTTTCTTGTTAGATTGCATAATTTACAATCTATGGGTATAATATAAGAAAAGGACTGACGTGCTCTAACACGCCAGCCCCACAGGCTGCCTAACCGGAAAACGGCTAGCCCAAAAGCTTCGTTATTAAGAAATAACCGCCATCTGAGCAGGGGCGGTTATTTCTTTTGGTTTATGACCAATACCATGAGCGTGGCAAATGCGACAGCAAATGTCAA
>JAEYSJ010000061.1 GCA_023434855.1 Bacillota bacterium
ACTGGTCATTTGCCATTCGCAAGACTGCTGTTTCTGCCTTCTTCATATCGTTACCGGTCGCTTTGATCAGAGCTTCCAGTTTTCGTGTATTTAGTTTGAAAAACTCTGCCTGCATGGCTGCCGAAGCGGGCTTATAGCTTTTAAAGCCGTTCTTGATAGCCCGGAGGATCTGCGCCTCCTGCTTCATACCTCCCTGCTGTCTGGCCTGCCAGATAAGCTCCCCGATCTGGGCATTTATGTTTTTAAACTGCTTGCTGTACTTCTTCTGATTTTCCAGCTTATATTTCTCCAGAGCCTTAAGCTGCTCTACCTGCCACATAGACCAGTCATATCCCTCTTTGAGCTCCTCAGCTTTATGCCTGTTCATATTCCGGATCATGGAGGCGATAAGTTCCTGCTCGATCGCTTCAAACGCAGCAGAGATATCATACTCATTCATATAATCACCTGCCGTTTGCTAAAACTTTAAATCCCTGTGCCTTAAACTGCCGGGTGAGATTTTTCAGCTGGGTAATGCTTTTGCACTTATCACACCGGAGCTCTGCGTAATCCTTTTTTTCAACGGCGTAAATGCCAAACGGAACCTGCTCACTTGCCACTTTCAGGAGCCCCTGGTACTCCAGCTGGCTCATTTGGTACTGGTGGTTCATCACCTTTACTTTCATCCACCTTCACCCCCTCCGTATTTAGTCCTGGCTCCTCTGTTTCAAAGATCCCCTGCTCAATCTTGATTCGCTTGACTTCCTCTGCCTTTTCATCTTCTGTCAAAGTATCGCCGTACATTTCGTCTATGGACTTTTCTATGCTCATGACTCCACTGGTTCGGGCCTTGCCGACCGTCTCCACCACAGCATCAAAGCCTGGAGCTGCATACTCTCCAAACTTGACGGAAACTTTATACTCCCCAGGAGCCTTTTCCTGCATCTGGTCATAAGTCATCATAATTTTACTTACCAGCTCAGGAAGAACCTTACACAGCACCTTAACCAGCGTACCTCTGGTATGAGTGGTGATCTTTTCCTTTTCCCTCTGGCTTTCTGCATTGTCCGTCTTTTTCAGATCGATACCAAGAGTGGCTGGGGAAATGATTCCCTGCAGCACTAAATCCAGAAAGGAAGTATAGCTGTTTAAATACGCTTCGTAGGATATCTGGGGCTGAACTACCTCAATTTTATCGCTGTACCCCTCTTTTTTTACTGCACCAATGGCTATGTAATCGTTGTCAAACTCATTTGGTTCTATCAGCTGCCCTGTATTAGGATCTCTGGGAACCATATCCTCTGGGATATACCGATTGACTCTTCCCTTTCTCACAGCATCAAGCCACTGGCTGATCACTTCGTCCAAAGCGTCCAGATCGTCCGTCTTGCCCTCAAACAGCGCTTTCCCTCGTCCCTTCCACTTGCTTGATGTGAAGAAGATAAGGGGTACTCCCATAATGTAATCTCCATCATAGGCGGTGTCTTCATAGATTGCTGTTTCTGGAAGAGTATTAAGTGGAACCTCTCCACCGGCATCATCAAAGAGCTTATAAAGCACATACCCTTTTCCGTAAGTTTCTTCTAAGCGGTATTCTTTTTCTTTGTTATCCGGATATAAGTAATTTGTGGAAAAAATAATCTCGGTCAGCCTGCCCCGTTGGTATTTATATTCCACCCGATCCGCTTCATAAAATTCTATGATCGGATATTTACTGACCTGATCCAGGCTTATTTTAAAAGCTCCATCACCGGCTGACAGCGCACCGGCCACCGCTTCTCCCAGGAGTCCTTCAAAGTTGTTATCCTCAGCAATCTCATCCCATAGTTCCTTTAAAGGCTGGCTGTCTCCCTTTTCTCCGAAGCTGATATCATTTAGATCTGCGGTTATAATATCCTTAAATCGATCCACCACGATTCCTACAATGCCGGAATGAATCTTCCTTACTTTCCGGAATGGAACGGAAGCCCAGAACCTTGCTTTAAACACATCACAGTAAGCGGTCTGTTTGAAAAACTGTTCCAGCTCTGACGGATCTCCACGGTACCAGATCTTATTTTTTAGTACATTGCCCTGAAAGGATAGCGGTTCCTTAATAACCACCTGCCTCTCTTTTGCTCCTACAATCTTAAGCAATTTAAAATACATATCCTTAAACCAACCCACTTATGAAGCCCTCCTTCCTGTTCCGATTTTTACTTCGTATGGCAGCCATGCATACTGCACGCTGTTTACCATGTGATCGTTTCTGTCTTCTGGTGTATTATCTTTGTCTTCCAGCCAGCTGTATACTTCAAGCTCCCGGATATAATTTGAGCAGGTATCCACAATGTAGAAACATGGCTTTGCTCCTGCATCGGCAAACCAGTTTAACTGATTGATGATACGATCAATGATCTGCTCTTTCTTCCAGGCATCATTGAAATTGTAAACGCTGCCATTCAGACGCTTATATTTTAGAAACTCTGTTATGGTTGCCTGATCCGCAGAATCGATAAAGGTATCTCTTGCAAATCCCCATTCGTTCCGGTTGCGATCAAGGAAATCAATATAGTTATGGACCGTATCCGTAGGGGCCAGAGGCGTACCCAGATCTGCGTTGTTGTAGACCTTCTCGTCAAGCACATAGCAGTTGCCCCGGTTCGTAATTCCGATAAAGCTCATGGAAATGGTATCCGGTGATTTCTGGGAATAGGAGGTATCCAGACCTGCAGAAAAGTGTACAAACCACTCTGTTTGATGACGGTCGTTTTGATTCCGTATAAACTGCTTTGCATGGGCTTTACTGACCACATGCTTTTTACGGTCAAAGTTCGGGAAGATCAGGCCGGTTGCCTTACCTCTTAAGCCTTGGATCTTGTTCTTCCAGATCTTCGTTCCTTTTGGAGTATTCCGGATAATGTTTTCCAGCTTCTCCTTTGACAGACCCAAATTATGGGTAAAAGAAAAGAACCAATGTACCCAGCCGGGCTTTGGTTCCTCTCGTAGTTCTTCCAGTATTTCTTTCGGCGTCTCTTCCTGCCACTCAGAAAGTGGACGGGAGCAGTTAATATACTCTTTGTAGACTGGCAGGTTCGGATCGTCAGGGTTAAGCGTTCCCATCAGGTAATCGCACCGCATGGCTGACTCTCTTACAAACTCAATATCGGCAGTGTTTATCTCGTCAATGTAAAGGCAGCCGTACTGGCCGCCCAGGGCTTTCTGCCATTTCTTTTTGTCACCATAGCCCAGAACGTAAATAACTTTATCCCCACCAGAAGTATGAAAGAGAATGTGCGGGATCTTATCATCTTTGGTTCCGTTGCCGTTGTATTCAGTCAGGATCCCGAAGTCATCTATAATGCCTAGATCCTTGTTGATGATGTTCTTCTCAGCGGTACCAGTATCTTTTGCTGCTATGATGTGAAGCTTCTTAGGACTCTCCGCTACCTTAAGCATGAACTTAAACAAACCGACCGTTGTTTTACCTGCAGCCGTTGTCCCCTCCAGGAACTCCACGGGAGCATCATGTTTAAGAAAGGCCTTGTACTTCTCTGACAGAAGCAGACGCTCATTGCTCATTATCCATCACCACCACGCATCTGCTTGATCAGATCGTCAAGCTTGGTCTTTTCAATTTCCAAGGTGCCGGAGACTTCCACCTTATCCTTAAACATACCCAAGTGCCTGCCGATCAGCTCCAGCGCCTTTCCCTTATCATTCAGCTTAATTTCAATTCCGTTTGCCCCTTCCTTGATTCCGGCAATGGCTCCAAGCTTATCCCCTGGCATATCATCTGTGGACTTAACCTGCACTGCCTTGTAAGGCCCTTTATCTTCAATCGTCACAAAATCAGTGACATCCGCAAAGCCGATCTTTGCAAGCTCCTTTAAAACCATGTCCTGGGTGATCTCAGTGCGCTTTTCCCGGTCTTTCATGCGTTTCTGGATATAATCCTCAACCTTAACATTTCTTAACAATCTGGCTCCTGCAGCCGAGGCTGTTTCATCATTCTTGACCTTTGGATACGCTACCTTGTAAGCTCTGGTAGCATTAAGATCAATCAGGTATTCATCTGCAAATATTTTCTGTTTGGCTGTTAATGCCATCAGTCTCACCTCACCTTCCATTCTGGCTAATTTTTATAATAAAAAAGACACCCATCACGGCTGACAGATGCGAAAATTCCTGATAAAATCAATGTATTATACTTGACTCCCACGTATTTACGTGGTATAATTGATATATCTTAAAGGAAAGGAGAAAGTCGATTGGGTAAACGAAAGAAAAAAGAGAACTTGCTCAACCAGATAATCAAAGCAATGGTAGCCGCCGCCGCTTTAATTAGTGCAATAGCACAGTTGATACA
>JAEYSJ010000098.1 GCA_023434855.1 Bacillota bacterium
GCCGGGTGCTGTACACTCCGCCGTTGCGGCAAGAACGCAAACAAAGTATCACCACCAATGTAAAAGGTCAGTCCGGCCTTTGGGGGTACGGAGTTTCCGGCGATCTGCCGGTGATTATGGTCCGGATCGAGAACCGGGCCAATATGAAGTTTGTGGTTAATCTGCTGACTGGGCACGAATATTTGCGCCGTCTGGGGTTACTTTTCGATTTGGTCATATTGAACGAATCAGCGTCAGGCTATCAGGCGGATTTACAGGATGCTTTACGGCGGGCAGTGGAGCAAGTCGTTAACTGGCACGGCGCAAGGCCGGGCGGCGTTTTTATCATCAATGCCGGCCAATTGCCGAACGAAGACAGGACACTCCTCTATGCCGCCGCCCGTGTTGTGCTGCGGGCGGACGGTCCCAGCTTCAAGACACAGTCCAAACTGCCTCGGCAAAATATCGTTTTTCCGGTGCCCTTCAAGGCGACACGGCCGTTAACCGGGCCTGGTGCGCCTGTGCCGGAGGATGTGCACGAGTTAATGTTCTTCAACGGCTGGGGAGGATTTTCACCTGATGGACGGGAGTATCGGATTGTGCTCAAAAACGGCAATCATCTGCCAGCCCCATGGATTAATGTGCTTGCAAACCGGTGGTTCGGCTGTCTTGTCTCCGAGCTCGGTACAGGTTACACCTGGTGGCGTAACAGCCGGGAGTGCAAGCTGACCCCGTGGTCTAACGATCCAGTGCTCGATCCGCCGGGTGAAATATGTTATTTGCGGGACGAAGAGAGCGGTGAGCAATGGTCTGCCACGCCATCCACGGTACACACTGACCAGCCTTACGTCGTTACCCACGGTCGGGGGTTCACCCGTTTTTACCATGAGAGACATGGTATTAGGCAGGAAATGACCGTTTTTGTTGCTCTTGATGACCCTGTCAAGATAGTCGAATTACGGTTAAACAACAAGAGCGCCGAACAGCGGCGCCTTTCCGTCACTTATTATGCAGAGTGGGTGTTGGGTGTGCAGCGCCAGACAAATGCTTCTTTCATTATTACAGAGTGGGATAATTCTGCCGGGATTATACTGGCGCGCAATGCCTATCAGGAGGTATTTCGCGACGCATACGCCTTTTTAGGTGTTTTTTCGCAGCCGGAAATACCTGATAAGCCGCCGGCATTGGCAAAAATTACGGCGAAGCGGAATGCTGCTACAGAGGATCTATCCTGGACGGCAGACCGCAGTGAATTCCTTGGCCGCAACGGCACCTTGGAAAACCCGGCGGCTATGGGCCGGGAGCACCTGTCAGGGCAAACAGGGCCTTTTTATGATGCTTGCGGCGCAATACAAACCATGCTTATGCTGGAGCCTGGAGCCGAACAGACACTCTATATCCTGCTTGGGTGCGAACATTCCCGGGATGCCGCTGTTGAGCTGGCCCACAAATACCGTCAAGCCCGTATTTGTGGCCAGGCTTTTGCAATGGTGCAAGAATTCTGGGATGATGTTCTGGACCAGATCACGGTTTCCACTCCCAGCCCGGAGATGGATTTGCTATTAAATGGCTGGCTGTTATATCAGACCCTTGGCTGCAGAATATGGGCAAGGTCCGCTTTTTACCAGGCCGGAGGCGCATATGGTTTTCGCGATCAATTGCAGGATTCCCTGGCGCTCCTGCATTCCCGCCCAGATTTTACGCGAACGCAAATTATGCTGCACGCCGGGCATCAATATGAGGAAGGCGATGTGCAGCACTGGTGGCATGAAGAGACGCAACGCGGCATTCGCACGCGTTTTTCCGACGATTTACTATGGTTGCCCTATGCTGTCGGACGGTATATCGAACATACAGGGGACGACAGTATCCTTGAAGAAGTGGTGCCATTTCTTCACAGTGAACCTTTGGCGGAGGGTGAGCACGAACGCTACGAGCCTACCCAAATTTCTACCCGGAGCGGCACCATCTTTGAGCATTGTTTACAGGCGATTGACAGGGCTATACAGCATTTCGGTGAGCACAAGCTGCCGCTGATCGGGATCGGTGACTGGAACGACGGTATGAGCTGTGTCGGTGCTGAAGGACGTGGTGAGAGCGTGTGGCTGGGCTGGTTTCTCTCAGACGTACTGAACCGGTTTGCGGATTTATGCCGGCAGCGTGGCTGGCTGGAGCGAGCGGGACACTACCGGGATGTATGCAAACAACTTGCTGCTTCCCTTGACGAGCATGGCTGGGATGGGCAGTGGTACCGGCGGGCTTTCACTGACGCCGGACAATGGCTGGGTTCGATATACAGTGAAGAATGCCGTATTGATGCCATTGCCCAGTCATGGTCAGTCATCTCCGGGTTCGCACCTAAGGAGAAAGCACTGCAGGCAATGCAGTCATTTGACCGCGAACTGGTGGATCGCGACCTTGCCGTCGCGCGTCTTCTGACGCCGCCTTTTGATCATACTGATCCGAGTCCCGGCTACATTCAGGGCTACCCGCCCGGTATCCGCGAAAATGGGGCGCAGTATACCCATGGTGTCATATGGAGTATTATTGCATGGTGCGGACTTGGCAATGGAGATAAAGCCTATGAATTGTTCCAACTGCTGAATCCGCTTAACCATACGCGTACCCCCGGTGAAGTGCGGCAGTATGCCGGTGAACCTTATGTAATGGCGGCGGACGTTTACACGGCGGAGCCGCACCAGGGACGCGCCGGCTGGACATGGTACACCGGTGCGGCAGGCTGGATGTATCAGGCAGGAGTTGAGTGGATCCTTGGCCTTCACCGTCGTGGCAACCGGCTATTTATTCGTCCATGCATTCCCAGCGAATGGCCGGAGTTTTCCGTCAGCTACCGTTTCGGCAATACATGCTACCATATTACTGTCAAAAATCCCTCGCACAAGTCCGGCGGAGTAGCTGGTTTTCAAATTGATGGGAAGGATGTTGCACTTTCGGAGCAAAGTGTAAAAGATGGTCCTTACGTCAAGTTGCACGATGACGGGCAGGGCCATCAAGTTATTCTGATAATGTAGGCGAAGAAAAATAATTTATTAAAAAGGCAAGTTCCTGATTGTAGTAAGGAACTTGCCTTTTTAATTGGTTTTACGGTTATTGGAAATTAAGTAATCAGTGCCGGTATACTACTCAGAATAAAAACTTCTCCAATGCAAAGACTATTACAGATATTAATATAGGAGCCAGTGTATGCAATCTTCATTTTGGAGCAATACAATTTGGTACATTTTATTGGCAGTACCTAGCTTTATTAGTATAGCATTTACATTATATAAATCGAGTAACCGCAATTTTATCTGCGGGTTTAGTATGGCTGTGCTAGGTTTAACGTTTTTTGCTGAAACAGGTATACTAACACTTTTTAATGGATATCGTTACTTACCCAAAATAAGTAGCGATTCTTTTCTAGATGCAATTATCGGCAACTACTTTTCCCAGTTTTTCCTTACAACAGGTGTAGTATTAATTATTGTATATAAAATGCCAACGATTTGGAATTTTATTTTCGCAGGGATAAATTATTCTATTGAAAATTTATTCATAAAACTTGGGATATATCAGCATTTCTGGTATAAAACATGGTTTACTCCTATAGTAGTATTGCTAATGCTTTGGGTTGTTAGGAAATGGTATTACCACATGCTTGATTATCCTAAGAAGTACATTTATTACCTGACGCTATATACTGGAGCAAATGCGCTCGTTTCATTTGTTGCTGTTTTTCCCATTTATGCATTTTCGATACAAGTTATTAATGTTAGTTTTGGATGGGGATTTTTTAGAGAGCAAGCCATTCTTATCGTCTCTTATAGATCTATTTTAATAGCAATAATGATTATTTTATATCGAATGAGATTAAAATGGATATGGACCGCGCTCGGTTTTGCATTTTTATTTATGCTCCAATACATTTTAATGAGAATTGATTTCTTAACTATTAAGGAAGGACTATTTTCAATAATAACGTTCATATTCTTGTTCGGAGCTTATTTTTCGGTGGCAATTGTTGATTATTTGCTCGGCAAAGGAAGTGCCGCCACTCAATCTTGAAGGATTCTCCCAACGCACAAGAAAATCAAACCTTTCAGCAATTTGCTGGGGGACTTTTTCGTATTTTCGAACCAATAACGAAGCATTGAAACGGCAGCCTACCCTTTGTTTGTTAATGGCTATGGCTCAAAATAGAAGTCCCTAATTGTCGCCATTCGCCATTTTAGCTTGATCATTAAATCATTTCTTCGATAAGTTCGGCCAGCCTGCGCAAACCCCTGTCTAAGGTGGTCAAGTCAGCATAAGCATAGGAAATGCGGATGCATTGATTTTTCGAAAAGTCATAAACATTTCCGGGGTTGATCAGCAGATTTTCATTAAGGGCCACAGTAAACAATTTATCGGTAGAAATATTCCTGTTTAATTTTAGCCAGATATAAAAACCTCCTGCCGGAATATTCCAGGTGGCAATATCCTTATAGCGGCTTGCCAGCATTTCAAGAACCATGTCGCGCCGCTGGCGCAGATGATTGCGCAGTATATTGAGGTGTTCATCATAGAGGCCGCTTTGCAGCCATTCGGTCAGGACCCATTGGGAAAGAGAGCTCGCGCCATAATCTGTCTGCATTTTGATATCTCCCAGCCGTTCAACCACCGACTCCGGGCCTGCCAGCCACCCCAGGCGCAGTCCCGGAGCGAGGGATTTTGACACAGTGCCCACATACAGGACCATTCCGGTCGGGTCTTTCGCTTTGAGTGGCAGCGGGGGAGTTTCCTCCAGCCATAGTTCCCTGTAGGCATCATCTTCGATGATTGGCAGCCTGTTGCTTTGGCACCATTCCAGCAGTGCCGACCGCCGCTCTGCGGACATTACCGTTCCGGTCGGGTTATGAAAGGTAGGAATGGTATAGAGGAGAGCTGTATCGTTTATGGACTTTTTGTTTACGATCATTTGCGGCAGGATGCCGCGCTGGTCCATCGGGACCCCGGTAAGGGTCATGCCTGACGACTGGAAAACTTGCAGTGATTTCAGATAGGACGGGATTTCGACATAAACCGTCGAGCCTGGCTGCAGCATCCCGACGGAAATAAGCTGCAGTGCCTGCAGCGAACCGGAAACAATCAGTATGCACGATGGCGGCAAGTGAATATCGTACTTGGTCAGATATTGGCTCAAAGCTTGCCGTAATTCCGGCAGACCAAGGGGCCCCAAGTAGTTCAGGGAATTGACGCGGTCAGAGATTCTTCCCAGAACTTTTTTCATCATCTGGTGGGGGAATAATTCAGGAGAAACCTCACCGGTGCTCAGGCGGGTAATTCCTGCAGTTAATTCAAGCTTATTGATGATCTGGATGGTGGGAGAATTGGCCTTGTGAATTCCGGAGTTAATATAATTCTGCCAGTTGGGGGGAGGCGTCGAAAGCATCAGGGACCAGGTATTATTTATTATTTTGGTGCCTTGGCCAAATTTGCCCTCAACCAATCCCTGGGCCTTCAGTTCTTCCAGCGCTTCTACAACTGTGCTGCGATTTACGGCGAATAATCTTGCCAGGGTGCGCTGTGCCGGAAGCTTGTCACCGATATGCCAGGCCCCTTCAGCAATCTTATTGCTTACAAAATTGACAATTTGTCTGTACACCGGAATACCGGCATTTTTATCTGGTTTCCAATCTATACCCAGCATAGTTTTCACCTCGGCGGATTGTTATTTATTGTTATTCTTATTATAAAACTTGGTTGGCCTTAAATTCAACATGTTGGATGGATACAAAAACCAAATTGGCGATTACAATATAAGCAAAAACAAATAAGGTTGGTGTTCGTCATGCGGATAAATGATTTTAAACTGGAGATTTATTTCGATAAGTATGAATTTACGGCCCCGCTCTTACTATGCCAGTCTGATTGTGAATCAATGGCCATTGAGGATTTGCTCGCATTTGAGCAAGGGGCGGAAGAAAGATTTAAAAAAAGTTGGTTGGGATATACCGAGGCAAAAGGCAGTCACGAATTGCGGGAAGAGATCGCCAGGCTTTATGAAAATATCCCGGCTGATGGCATTCTTGTGCATGTCGGTGCCCAAGAGGCTATTTTCAGTTACATGAATGTCATCCTAAATCCCGGAGACCACGTAATTTGCATGTTTCCCATATATCAATCCCTGTTTGAGGTAGCGGCAGCCATCGGCTGTGAGGTTTCCCAGTGGGAACTCCGGCAGGGCTGCGCCGGTTGGGAGCTTGATATGGATGAACTCCGGCAGCTTATAAAGCCCAACACTAGGGTAATTGTTCTGAACCTTCCCAACAACCCGACAGGCTACCTCTTAAGTGTAGCCGAAATGGGCGAAATAGCAGCAATAGCCCGCAAGCATAACCTCCATGTATTTTCCGATGAAGTGTACAAAGGACTGGAACTTGATGGGCAAAAACGTCCATGGTTTGCCGACATTTATGAAAATGCGGTTTCTTTGGGAGTCATGTCCAAAGCCTACGGGCTTGCCGGTCTCAGAATAGGCTGGATCGCGACCCACAATCGGGAGATATATGACAGAATGGTGCGGTTTAAGCACTATTTGTCCATTTGCAGCAGTGGTCCCAGTGAATTCTTAGCAGCGCTGGCTCTGCGTCATGGCGAAGTTATCCTTAAACGAAATTTTTCCCTCATCCAGTCTCACTTGGCAATAGCCGATGGATTTTTCGCAAAATACCCTGGCCTGTTTGTCAACAACCGACCAATGGGAGGCCCGATTGCTTTTCATCATATCAATATCTCTCAGTCTGTGAAGGAATTCTGTGAAGACTTGGTAACCCAAAAGGGTGTGCTGCTTTTACCGGCAAATATGTATTCTTTTTCTGGAAATTACTTCAGGATGGGATATGGACGCAAGAACTTTGCCACCTGTTTGTCGGTTTTAGAAGAGTATATCGTAGAGAATCAACTGGCACAAAAGTGCGAGGGTTGAAAGCATAATACACATAAACAAGGACTCCATGCGGCAGTCCTTGTTTATTTTTGTGGAATTTGGACTATTGACCTGGTTATATATTCTTGATAATATTAATAATAATATAAGTAATATAGATAAATGTATAAATGGGGGATTATTTTGTCCTTACGTAATAACGATTATTTAAGCTACATGCGTTTGGTATTGGGGCTGTACATTCTCAAGATACTACAGCAAGGTCCGGCGCACGGAAATAAACTGGCAGAGGAAATAAAGCAGCGTACGAAAAATGCTTATACCCCGAATACTAATGCCCTGTATCCGTTACTGCGGGTAATGGAAGATAAGAGCTACATTGTCGGGGAATGGGACAGCCCTGTTACGCGCGGAAAGCGAATATATACTATTACCGAGGCCGGCATGGCCCGTGTACCGGCACTTGAGTTAATGCTGGAAGAACGACTAAAGCAGATGGAATGGAAAATAGCGATTTTAAGGGCGGACTTACTCAACAGCGCCTCTCAGACATAGGACAGGGATAGCACGATATTCGCTATAAATACAACCAATAGATGAACAAGTAAGCTTAATTTACGCGAGAAGCGAGGAAAAAATTTTATGAGTAATGTAACAGCAAAGCTGAGCAATCGTACCATGATTACAATTATTATGCTGTTGATTGCGATTTTGGTCATTGGCGGGCTGTGGTGGTGGATTCGGGCCAGCCGGGTTGTTTCAAGTGATGATGCCAGGGTAAAAGGGACGATTGTCACTGTAAGTGCAAAAGTGAACGGGAGAATCGAAAAATTATTGGTTGGTGAAGGGGACAACGTCAGTGCCGGGCAGGTAATTGCCGTGCTTGAACAGCAGGAATTCCAGGCGCAGGTAGAGCAGGCCAAGGCCAACCTGGCTATTGCCAAGGCTAAACTGGCAGAAATGGTAGCAGGAAACAGACCCCAGGAAGTTGCTCAAGCCAATGCTGCGGTTCTGCAGGCAAAAGCGAATTTGGAAAACGCCCGGAAAAATAGTGAACGGGACGAGATACTTTATCAACAAGGCGCCATAGCTGTTCAGCAAAGAGATGCCAGTAAAACAGCCTGGAATATTGCTCAGGCTCAATATATGTCGGCTTCCGAACAATATAATTTAAGTGCTGAAGGTTCCCGGCAGGAAGATATCCAAATGGCACGAGCTCAGGTCCAGCAGGCCAGGGCGGCGTTAAAAAACGCCGAGATCCAGCTTGGTGATACCACGATTAAGGCTCCTGTCTCAGGGGTTGTTGGCCTAAAATCGGTGGAGGAGGGTGAAATCGTTGCCTTCGGGCAACCGCTGTTCAGTGTTACTAATCTTTCCGACGTATGGATTGGGGCAAATATTGAAGAAACTTACATCGGACGAATTAAAATCGGCCAACAAGTTAATTTTACCATTGACGCTTATCCTGATAAAAATTTCATCGGGCAGGTAATTGAAGTCGGGCCTGCATCAGGATCGCAGTTCGCTCTCTTGCCAACGGAGAATACCTCCGCAAACTTTACCAAGGTCACGCAGCGTTTACCGATCAAAATCAAACCTGTCGATTCCGAGTACGTTCTGAAACCAGGTATGTCAGCTGTAATTAATATAATGACAAAGTAGATAAGTAATATTGCTGAATCTTGGAAAATATGAGTGGAAGGCTGTTGAAATGTTTAAAAAATACGCCATCTTATGCACTGTTTGCTTAGGAACGGCTTTAAGTGCCTATGTCAGCAGTTGTGTAAATATTGCGCTTCCGAATATCATGTCTGCTCTAAACTTTAATATGGATTCTATTGTCTGGGTGTCACTTGGTTATATGCTGCCTTATGGCTCAACGCTTCCCCTGACCGGCAAACTGGGGGATCAGCTTGGGGCGAAAACCCTCTATATCCTAGGTCTCATTCTATTTACAGCCGCTTCTTTATTGTGCGGAATAGCCACCAATTCGGCGGCTATGGTCATTTTCCGAATTGCGCAGGGGGTGGGAGCAGGATTATTGCTGCCTAATGCGATGACAATTGTCGCGCAGACTTTTGATGCTCATGAACGGGGACAGGCACTCGGGGTATGGAGTGCGATGGCAGCGGCCGGCAGTGCCATGGGACCAACAGTCGGGGGCTATCTAATTCAAAATTTTGACTGGCGATCGGTTTTCTTTTCAGTAGGTCCGGTTTGCGTTATCAGTATTGTCCTGGCGATGGCAGTTATACCGGTATCGCAGCGCAATCCATCAGTCAGGGTCGATTATATTGGTGCAGTTTTTTTGATAACCAGTATCAGCTCAATGCTTGTCGCACTTAACCAAGGCCAGAAGGAAGGATGGGATTCTCTTTATATCCTTTCGTTATTCTACACTTCCTTTGCGGCATTTGTTTTGCTTGTAGCGGTTGAACTACGGGTGGAGCAACCCATGATCGATATACAATTATTTCGCAATGTCAACTTTACAGTGGCTAATGCGGTAGGATTTATTTCGTTTGTCGCCTTTTATGGCGGCATGTTTTTGCTACCATTTTTCCTCAAGTCGATAATAGACTATAGTTCTACAACCGCGGGCATGGTGCTGCTGCCCCTGACAGCCACTATGGTAGTATTTTCGCCAATCGGCGGGCGGCTGGCAGACCGCTTTGGCTCGCGTTTGCCTGCATTTACGGGAATTACGCTGATAGCTTGTTCATTATACTTCCTTGATACGATCAGTCCAGACTATTCTATCCATGACTTCTTTGTCCGCTTGACCTTATTCGGTATGGGCCTTGGCCTTACCATGTCGCCGCTTAGTAATTGCGCCATTGCCGTTCTGCCCAAAGATAAAATTGGTGTGGGCTCAGGTATTTTTAATTTGGGAAAAATTATTGGCGGCAGCATTGGCGTGGTTTTTGCGGAAACATTGTTAACCCGCCGTGAGATATATCATACTGCAATGCTGAAAGAATACCTAAATCCAGCTGCCCATACCCCCCAGGAGATATTTAACCTGCTGCGCAGCCTGTGGGGAAACCAGGGGATGGATAGCTCAATGATAGCGGCAGCGACCCACGGCTGGACGACAGGATATGGCCTTTTGCCGCAGCAGTATGCAATGTTCAAAGCTATATTAAATGCAATGGTATCCCGGCAGGCCGCGATTTTGTCTTTTCAAGACGTATTTCATACAATCGCCTTCATGTGTTTCTTTGGAGGGCTGCTGGCATTATTCATCAGCCGGAAAAGGACTGCCTAAGTCCGTTTCCAACCCGAGACAAGGGGACGGTTCGATCGTCTTGCCACCCGCAAGACGAGGGGATGGCTCTCTCGTCTGATTAGCCAACCAGGCTATGTACCGGCGGGAATTACCCTGAAAAAACCTTTTTACAGCATGGAGATCAAACTAAAAAGTAGTGTGGCAGACCTGGAAATTTATCTAGTACTGCCCAATAAATAGACCTGGAGACGGGGAAAATTCTATTGGCGAAAAGTTTATTAGACTAACTTTGGTTAGGACCGCCCGGTCTCGCGTCCCAGGACTGTTAAGCATATGCCAAGCAGTGTACTGTTCGGCATAAGGATTGCGGGCAGACATGCAGTCAACCGGAACAATAGCATTATAGCCCCGGAAAGCTGCACTGGTAGCAGTATGAAGGACTGCACCGTTGGCTGCATAACCGGTAACAACAACAGTTCTAACACCATGATCCTGCAATATTTTTTCTAAATTGGTTTTGTAAAATTTATCAACATTTGATCTTACAATAGGATCGTTTGGTGCAGGGGCTAATTGCCTGAAAATATCCAGCGGGCTTCCTGAATGAGTCAGGCTGTAGACAACAAGCACGCCTTCTCTGCGGGCCTTTGTTAATAACTTATAAATCTTAGAGATGGTAGCCAGGCAGCATGGATTTTGGCAAATAGAGGTCTCCATATCCAAAATTAACAACGCACAAGTTTCCGGGTCAATTGCAACCGATTTTAGTTCAGGTGCGGGAGGAATAGGAATAGTTTCCCATTCGTCAATGATTGTTTGGTCAGGTACTTCCGCCGTGTTAGCTGATGGAAACCAGTAGCCGGCATAACTAGAGTTATAAATATCGTTTTTACACCATTTACCACATATTGGGCAATAATGCATCGTAGTAATCCTCCTAAGACGCTTCAATACTGTTATATAGTATGCAACAGTTAGAAACGTGGCACATTCCGGTTGTGACCGAAGAATTAAAGACAATGGGGACGGTTCGCTTGACTTGGAATTTGGGGATGTAACAAAGAAAGTCGGTATATTTGCGTCTTTCATTAATATGAGTGAGAGGATAAGAAATTATATTAAAGATAAATTACAAAGATCAAGGGAAATAAGGATGACAATAGAACCGTCCCCACGTCTCATGCGTTGCGACTTAAGGATTACGAACAATATCACGATTTAACAATCGGGGGAATATCCTGTATTAAGAAGAATTACAGGAGTGATGTTATGTACCCTAAATACCCCTACTATGGGATGGAAAAGCAATGTAAGGATGTTCCAATTACCTTTCCCCCGCAACATCAAAACCGTCAACCAGGGTTTGAGTACCTGTTAGATCCTCGCCCAATATCTGAAAATCCGGAATCGCTGGGGAGTTGTAAGCTTCAGAATAAAGTAGCCATTATTACCGGTGGTGACAGCGGGATTGGACGGGCAGTCGCGTATGCCTTTGCCAAGGAAGGCGCCAACATTGCGATAGTATATCTTGATGAGCATCGTGATGCCGAAGAAACAAAAGAGAGAATAAATGTGATAGGGCAAGACTGTATACTATTACCAGGAGATCTGCGCAATGAATGTCAATCGCATCATGTAGTTGAGGAGACTATGAAATGTTTTGGGCGTTTGGACATTCTGGTCAATAACCATGGTGTTCAATTTCCGCAGGAATCCATTCTTGATATTTCGGCAGAGCAGTTAGATGCAACATTTAGGACCAATATTTTTTCATTCATTTATATGATAAAGGCCGCTCTGCCGCATATGTGCCCTCATAGTTCAATTATAAATACAACATCTGTAACCGCTTATCGCGGACAAAAGTATCTAATAGACTATTCGGCGACAAAAGGAGCAATTGTTAGTCTGACCCGGTCATTGTCGTTATCCCTGGAGGAGGAGCAAATCCGGGTAAATGCAGTAGCACCCGGGCCGATCTGGACTCCGTTAAATCCATCGAGTTATCCTGCAGAACATATTAAAAATTTTGGTGCAAATACTCCTATGAAACGGGCCGGACAACCGTTTGAAGTTGCGCCAGCGTATGTGTATTTGGCAAGTGATGACTCCAGATATGTATCAGGTCAAGTACTTCACGTAAATGGTGGCACTATTACGGGGACATAGATAAGTATTTGGAGGTGCCCTTTGCTAGAGTCTCTTGTGCGTACTCTTACGATTATCATGGCAAGGTTTCAGGAATACTGAGCCTTGCCGTGGACAGTAAGAACCTAGCGTATGCTGGGCTTTTTGGAAAGAATAAAAAATAAACATTATCAAAGAAGCTTTCAATAAATGTCACATGATTGTCATAATTGTATCTTAAAATTAAAGGGGTTTAAATATTCAATTATTCACTATTGATGTAAGGTAAAAGTGAGAAGAAATATTATGGAAAAATATCTGATGAGCAAATCACAACTAAGTTTGCATGCTCAGGCTGCAACTAATGAAGATTTAATAAAGGCAATGGAAAATAATTTTTACGCCCATTCATCCTATATTGCACAAAGATCCAGAGGGATAGAAGTAATAGATAATGACTATCTGCTGGCTATTTCAACAGGCTTTTTGGGTCGAGCGATATTACCTGATGATGAAATAAAAATAAGAAACATAATCGAATTAGTAAAACGGTATTATAATTTTCATGATTTTTCTTGGTATGTTACTCCTTGCTCAAAACCGGAAAACCTTACAACACTATTAAATAAATATGGATTTCGGCTTACAAAAGCCGAACCGGGGATGGTCTTAAATATAAAACATGAAGATTTATTAAAACCTACTTACAAAGGATTATCTTTATCTTTAGTAGATTCGCAGGTTGCTCTTGATTATTTTGATCAGTTGTATGCAGAAATTTGGAATTGTCAAGCAAGGCACTATTTTACAAACGCGAAAGAGATTATATTACAATCGAATTGCCCACTTGAGTTATATGTAGGTTATGCTCAAGGACAACCAGTCGCAATTTATGAGTTGTTTTTTGGGGCAGGGGTTGTTGGAATTTATTCAGCAGGCGTAATTCCAATAGTTCGCAATAAAGGTATTGGCAGCAGTTTTCTATCAATTATATTATCAAATATAGCACAACGTGGCTGTGAATTTGTCATGCTTCAATCTACATCTATGGCAGTTAATATATATGACCGTTTAGGATTTAGAGAATTGTGCATGTTTTATGAATATAAGCCAAACAAAATAGATAGCGGAGAAAATCCAATATGATAAAAGAGTAGTCATGTCATAATTTGCTAAATAAACTGCTGCGAGATAAATGGGGATATGGTAATGATGAGTGCAAAAACGAATTTAAGTAATTGGCTAGTACTAGCGGATAAAGGGAATTTGCAGCAGGCTATGGAAGCTCTTAGTCAGGCCATCGCTGTAAACCCCCAAGACCCGGAAGCTTATTATGGTTTGGGAATCGTTCAGGCAAGAGCAAAACTTCTCGATGAAGCGGAGATTTCATTTCGTCAAGCCATTGGGCTAAAACCTGATTTTCCGGCGGCACTTAATAATTTGGGCACACTGTTAATGAATAAAAATTCTTTAAGGGAAGCGGAAATATGTTTTAAGCAGGCTATTGAATTGAATTCCCAATATGCGGAACCGTATGGCAATCTGGGAGTGGTTTTTATAAACGAAAATAATCTGGACGAGGCGGAAGTTTGTCTGCGGCAGGCTATTGATTTAAAAACCGATTTTGTAGAGGCATATGTAAATCTGGGCTTAGTTTTAAAAGGTACTAATCGCTTGGAAGAAGCAGAAGTGTTTCTGCGCCGGGCTATTGAGATTAATCCGGATTATCCGGAAGCATATAACAACCTTGGCTTAGTTTTAAAATACCTTTATCGCGTAGATGAGGCGGAAGAGTGTTTGCGTCACGCTCTTGATATACGACCCGACTACCCGCAAGCCAATGTAAACCTCGGTATATTATTAAAAGACAGTTTCCGTCTGGATGAAGCGGGAGTATGTTTTAACAAGGTTATCGACCAGTATCCCGATTCCGTGGAAGCTGAGTTCGCGCAGGCAATTTTATACTTGCTCCAGGGGATGTATGATAAGTGGTGGGAAAAGTATGAGTTGCGCTATAAGGTGTTTGGTTATTACCGGCCGGAAATCCGCCACTGGCTAGGTGAAGATTTATCAGGCTGCAAGATTTTACTATACTATGAGCAAGGGTTTGGCGATATTATTCAGTTTATCAGGTATGCGCAGCTAGTTGCGGAACGGGCATTGCAAACAATTGTATGGGTGCAAAAACCGTTGCAGCAATTGCTGATAGATTCGCCAAGAAATTTTAGTATTTTTACCGGCGATGAAATACAACCGGAGCTGTATGACTTTGCGTGCTCCTTACTCAGCCTCCCCGCTGTATTCAAAACTACGCAGAATACGATTCCTAGAGTTATTCCCTATTTGCAGCCAGGGCGTGATGTTTCGACAAAATGGCGTAATATACTGGAAAAAACGGATAATGGAAAAGGGTGCAGGATCGGCGTTGTGTGGTCCGGAAACCCTAATCATAGAAATGACCGTAATCGCTCAATACCGTTTGATAGTTTCCGCGAGCTGTTCGATATCGCCGACGTGAACTGGATTAGTTTACAAGCGGGGGAGCGCGCCTGGGATTTGGCAAGCGTTGCTTCCCAAGTTTTAAATCTAACGTCCGATCTTGTCGATTTTTCCGAAACGGCGGGGATAATTAGTAATCTCGACCTGGTGATTGCGGTAGATACGGCCGTGGCGCATTTGACCGGGGCGTTGGGCAAGAAAATATGGCTGCTCCTACCATTTAGTCCTGACTGGCGTTGGCAGGTAAAACGCGAAGACAGCGACTGGTATCCGACCATGCGTATCTTTCGCCAGCAGAAAACTGCCGACTGGTCAGGAGTTCTGAAAAGAGTAAAAAAAGCTATTTGCAAGAAATTCTTACCGTCTTTACCCAACATCGAATCAAGTAAATTAGAAGAAGTCAAGAGTTTATAAGGCAAGATGAACATTACAGTTTATCTTGCCTTTTGATTTTATAAAAACAGATAAGGATTAATAGGGAAGGGCAGACAAACGGTTCTTAAAACGAGCAGGTATGGCAAATAATAACGCCCGGATATTTTCCGTGCGTTCCTTACGGCATAACTAAAGCTGCTACACCTTGGGAGTGTTGCAGTTGTTTGGCTTTTGGCGAAAGATCTACAGAATAAGCTGGGCCAATTATATTTGTTAAGTCAGTAACAGCATAATAGTTGCATAATTCTTCGGTGCGTAATCCTTCAATTTTTGTTTGCAGAAGTTGCATTTGCGCCTGCGTGCCGGCAGTACTATTCTTCAATTGATCTATTTGATCTTGTATTAGTTGTTGTTCCAATAAGTTATTATTATTTTGATTTGATTGAGCATAGGATTGCCCTATTGATGATACTTGCATATTTAACCTCCAGTTGCCAATAAAAATATACTTGCTAAATAATATGCCATAAATGGGAACGAATGTGAATAGTTTTAACTAGAGGCTGCTGGCTAAGCCGTTCTATCTATAAAGGCGGCTAGTCTTTGAAAGTAATAGTTACTGTTGTCGGTTTTTTTAGAGTAAGCGGTATTTCTACTCCCTGTCAGCTATACCATAAGTATCTACATTGCCTGAAGCTTTGAATGTTATCCATAGCTTTTTATCCCAACCGTTCGGGGAAGCAGGCGACCACAGCGGCCAAGCATAATAATTGGTTTTGGGACCACTAAGTTCAGGATTTCCCAGCAGGTCTATAATCTCATTTTTGCTTTTTCCGGCGAGATTTATAGTTGTTAACAGGTCATAGACTAGTGTCGCACGTTGATACTTATCGGTTTTCCACAAAACATTGTCGAATACTCGGGGTTGTACAGGATTTTCCGTTAAGTATTTCCTGGCCCGCTGCTCAGACAAATTATATCCCTGCCACGCCTTGCTTTCAGACAGGCGGGTTTGTTTTTCGGTAATATATTGCCGGGCGGACTGTTCTATTTTCCAGTCAGGGTCCCGGGTCAGCGCAGCTAAATATGGTATTACATCATCAGATAACCCGGCCAGATAGTTGACATCAATAACCCCTGTCTGATAGTATCTCGCTATATTTTTTTGGGCTATTATTTCATCAACATTAACATAATTAAGTAATACATAGGATATTATCCCTATTATAAGGAATAATTTAGTGAGATTCACTTTGTCAACCCAGACTTTGTAAAATGTTGCCCACAACAGAACAAATATCATTGCCATAAAACTTTGCGTAAAGAACCGTAAATAAGTATATCCGTAGGCTTCTTCATATAGTGACATCCGGTAGTAGGCGGAAATAAGCATTACAAATGTACTGATTAGAAGTGCGCTGTTCAGTCCTTTTAAGATTCTCGCCGTCAACGGGCCTGACGTTGCCGTGAACCCTAAGCTGACAACGACAATGATGACATTGACTAGCGTTACGGCAACTAGTTCGAAAAAACCCCGCCTGGCATATTCCGCATAAGTAAAGTTTTGCGGTAAGAAACTGGACAACCCGCCAAAGAGATAGGAAAATTGGATGACAGAGAATAAAACATACAATATGGTCAGGAGGCATAGGCCGGTAATGACGATGATTTCGTCAAAAGATTTAACTCTTTCGCTGCAGGAAGTTTGGGCAACCTTTGTATTATTCAGTCCCCAAAGAAAGCTGAAGACCAGCAGTGTGACAGCCCCGATCAAAAATAAATGTTTTGCAATCTCGTTGATGTTGATATTTGACAGTATAGTGTGGAGAAAAAATTCAAATACCTGGTCGGCTGAGGATAGCAGCATAATCACAACAGCAAGAACAGGCAGAAAAATAATTATCCCTGTTAACACTTTTACAAAAAATTGTCGACCGGATGCTTCATTGTCTACGCGTGTCAAAGCTTTTATCAAGAAAAAAGGCTTAGTGATATATTGGAGGGGACGGATGATTAAGCCGTTAACGATATCCTTCCCAAATCCCATGTGGGACCATTCATGACAGTTGCTATCCGTCACCAACAGTACATGTGCGATGAACAAAACAGGTATTGCCAACGAATTAAGTATTAAAAACACTTCATTTGTAAATAGGAAACGTGTCAGAGCAAGGGTTATAAGCGGAAATGTTAAAAACCACCCAAAACTTAATTTTTTTATCAATAACAATTGAGTATTTCCGTATATTGCCGACAGCAATCCCAGTAGAAATATCGGATAAGATGCTGCCACGGCAGGCTGTGCAATTAAAAGATCGTAGCATATTGCCAGAACAGCCGAACTGGCAAGCATAATTACATTTTTCTTTGAAAGCAAAGTTTCTACACAGTCGTTTTTTTGTACAGGTACAAACATAATTTCCCTCCTTAATTCTCGTCTTCATCGGGAACCCATTCCAGGATGTCTCCGGGCTGACAATTCAGTGCTTTGCAGATGGCTTCCAGGGTGGAAAACCTGATGGCCTTGGCCTTATTGTTTTTCAGAATTGATAGATTGGCCAATGTTAAATCTATCTTACCGGCAAGATCGGAAAGACCGATTTTTCTTTTGGCCATCATTACATCAAGATTAACGATTATTGCCATTGTCATATCCTCCGCTAAATTGTAAGATCGTTTTCTTCTTTGACTTCGACAGCCTGTCTAAAAAGTTCGGAAAATACTAGTCCGGTAAGGCCGAAAAGGAGAAAAACCGCCGCGATAACTATTGTCAAAAAGCTAATATAAAAAAATATTTTGATAATATAGGCAGCCGAGATAAGCAGTCCCATTACTGCAATCGTCTTTAGACTCTTGGCGTTTTGTTTTTCAAAAGGCTCATTATTGTTAATGTTATTGAATATTTTCCGTAACTCATATACCATGATTAGTCCCAATGTGCCGGTCACGCATAAAAAAACCAGCAAAAACCAATAATTTTCCCCAATGCTCCATGTTCGGTTATTAAAGCACCACCTCAGAGTAACAGGCAAAGCTAATATAACCGGCACTCCGCCTAATACGAACAGGTCAAGGAAATACTTAACAATACCGGATATTCCTTTTTTACCGACAATTTCCACTTAACATCCCTCCCAGGTTCTCTTGTAAGTTATTATATACAATCTGCTTGTGAATATCAATATATTTTTATCGAATATCAATAAAAATATATTGATATTCACATACAAACAAAAACGACAAGGCTCAGAATCCTTGAAGCCTTGCCGTTCTTGGCTATTTTCGGTAAAAATTGGGTTAGAAGGTTAGACCGTATATTTCATTATAGCTTAATAACAATTGTTGATATAGACTTGTTACTTCTGCCTTTCCCTGAATCACGAGCCAAACATTTTTATATGCCGTCCAGTTGCCTATTGCAGGCTGAGTCTTTCCATCTTTGAAGACGATAGTAGTTGTATTATCACTTGTTTTAGGGACTATGGATTTGGCAATGGCCATTATATCAGCTTTGCTCATTTTTCACCTCCGTTCTATATTATGCTAATAGAGAAAAGCTAGCTCATTTCAATCGTCCTATGTCCTTTTTTAGCAAAAGGGATAAACTTGAAAGAAAAAACTAAAATCAATCTACTGAAATATATGCTATCATTTCCGGTTTATGATTTTGTACGTTTTGGTTTTATTATATTAGAGCAAAATAGATAATTTTTTTAAGAGGAAATATCTTCTAAATTATTGAAATAAGTATTAGGGATATACTTCCATATATTAAGACAGGTTTTTGCAGATGAGGAGCAGCAGAATACTTTCCGGCTAAATCTTTTAAAAAGTTTGGAAGGGGGGCTATGAATGCCACAACCAATTACTCATTACCTGGTAATCGAGGAGGCACTTAGAAACGCTGCACCGGAGATTTGGGCGGAAAAAGGCAACTTCGCCGGGTTTGGTTCTTTTGGTCCGGATCTTTTTTATGTAAAAGATGTTATCCTTTCAAAGTTTAACCCTGCCGATGACTATGAGTTTCTTTCCGATGGCCTTCATGCAGAAAAATCCTTTGATTTCCTGTGTACGATGCTTGATATTGCGAAAACAGCAGTAAGAGTTAACCGGGAAGCAGCGGAAAAACAGCTGGCCTATGTGTTAGGCTACTACGCGCATGTGATTACCGATTGCGTCATCCACCCATACATCTACCGTCATACCCACGATCATTGGAAGTACCATAAGCCTGAAAAAAACTATAACGCTCACAAGCGGACAGAAGCACTAATTGATTGCCATATCCTGAATGAAAAAGGCAAAAAAGATTCTCCGCCTAACTCGTATGCAGTCTCTTGCAAAGATGATGTAAACGATGATTTGCTTGATATGGATATTGCCGGAATGCTGGCAGATGCATTAATAAAAGTATATATTGCTATTTTACACCAGGACTTTCTTGCGGCTGATATTAAAAAAGCTAACCATCCAATCCATGACTCATACAAAGGTTTTCGTCATATTGTTGACACAACCTATACAGCGCAAAATATTCTCTATGACTTACGGGGCCATTTTAGCGGCAATAAGCTGCTGCAAAAGCTCACTGCGGCTGACATAGCGGCTGCTGATGAACTGCACGGTCCTTGGCTTCCCAACGGGCTAAGCAATAAATTGATCTATTCTGTTTCCGACCTGTTTGCGATGGCTGTTACCGCGGTAACGCAATTTATTGGACTTACCCTTAAGTTCTGGTCAAGCGATGGGATCGATGCAAAAAAGTTCTTTCTTCAGAACCCTGCATTATATCAGGATGATAACTGGAATTTAGATACCGGTCTTCCTACTAGATATAACAGTGATCCGACGAACCTGGTTATTGATGATTCCCGCTTTGATTTTGGAATTGATATTCTGGCTGCCAACTATACCAATCTTCGCACAATCATAGAATAACTGAAACGCAGGCATTTCTCCGGATTATACAAATCCGCGAATTAAGCCGCAAATTTTGAAAGAAGCTCCGCAAACATCAAGTCTGCAGAGCTTCTTTGTTTTATGGTAATTTCACTTAAGTTTCACCAGTGGAAAATTGAAGTCAGGTGTTACGGTGGGAAAGGAATTAATAAATTTGTGGAGAATATGAAATTTATGGGGAAATTTGTCGAAATAGAATTACGGGGGAAATACATTGATGGGGAAGATAAAGGGGCTGTTGGGAAACGTTGTTTTCAAAGATTTAATAATAATCCTGGTATTCTCGATTGTAGTATATCTTTTATCTGCATTTTATGATTTATTTGACCGTGTTCTGGCTTATTTACTAGCACTGAAAGGTGCTAATAGCGAGATTGAAGAAATAATCATGAGTTTTATTTTCCTAAGTGCAGCCCTTGGGGTATTCTCATTTCGTAGATGGCGTGAACTTTCGATTGAGATAAGTCTGAGGAAAAAGTTTGAACAGGAATTAGAATACTTGGCGACCTATGATACGCTGACTACTACATACAATAGAAATAGCTTTGAACAGGATATTAATCAAATCGACCAGGCTGGATCCCGGCCTGTTGGTGTAATGATTTGTGATTTAGACGGCTTAAAACTGATTAACGATACTTTTGGCCACAGGGAAGGCGACAATCTGCTTCAGGCCGCTGCCGGACTGCTTCAAAGGACTTTTAGCCAAATAGGAAAGGTTTATCGCATCGGTGGTGATGAATTTGCCGTGATTTGCTTAAATAGTTCCGCTGAGCAGTTAAAACAGGCGGCTAAAGTATTAAAGCAATCAATTGATTCTTTTAATGAAAAAGGCCAAAAGGTTCAGTTGAGTCTGTCTAGTTCGTTTGCGATACGTGATAGTGTCGCTATCTCGCTACTGGATGTTGTGAAGGAAGCTGACAATAATATGTATCGCCATAAGTTGCATCACAATTTAAGCAATCGTAACGCCATCGTGCAAACACTGCGGAAGGCACTTGAGGCAAGAGATTATATAACGGACGGCCATGGAGACAGATTGCAGCAGCTGTTGATGCTCTTTGCCAATAAAGTGTCGATACCTGAACGAAGAATGGATGACTTGCGGCTGCTGGCCCAATTCCATGATCTTGGGAAGGTAGGAATTCCGGATAATATACTTTTTAAGCCGGGAAAACTAACCCCCGAGGAGTATGAATACATGAAACGCCACAGCGAAATAGGATACCGTATCGCGCTGGCTTCCAGCGAATTATCGCCGATAGCGGACTGGATACTGAAACACCATGAAAGATGGGATGGCAGTGGATACCCACTAGGTTTAGTCAGAGAGCAGATTCCCCTGGAATGCCGGATGCTTGCGATTGTTGACGCTTTTGACGCCATGATTAATGATCGTCCTTATAGGAAGGCAATGACTTATCAGGAAGCAATACAAGAGATACAGAGGTGTAGTGGGACGCAGTTTGATCCGGACCTGGTGGATATCGTCGTAAGAACAAATATTTTGGAAGAGGTCACGAAATAATCTGTGGCGCTAAGCAAGACAGTTCATTATCAGGCTATGTAGCCGGAGTTGATGTAATCGGCATTGTTGGTGTGATCGGTGTTATCGGAACAGTCGGCGTTGTCGGAGTTATCGGTGTCGTGGGAGTAACAGTTGGCGTAACAGCGGGAAGATTTGCAAAAAATTCCCTTGTTATTACGTCAATATCCCGCGGCAGTCTTAGATTTGTAAAATGATCTAAGACAAAAGTTTGCAAAATGGATAAAAGCTGCGGTGTAGTGCCAGGCGAAAAAGTGGGGATAGTACTTGTAGCCGGTGTTGTAGCAGTAGTCGCAGTAGCTGTTGTAGCGGTCGTAGGAGTCGTAGTAGTCGCCGTGGCGGTCATTGTTGCGGTGTTGGCTGTAGGAATAGCGGCAGCAACGGTAGAGGTTGGACTCATTATAACATTAAGATTTGTATAAACGAAAACCTCTAATATGTTATGGGCGTCAGAAGGCAAGGGTCTGTCCGGAGGTGCGGGAAAAGGCATTACCCCTAAAATATCCCCGGGGTTTTGTCGCATATTCAAGAGAAACACTCTCCTTTTTTGTATGATATAAATAGTATATTAACGATTATAAGGATAATAGAATCATAGCTGACTCAGTCGTTTTAACTACAACATTATTCTATAAGTAAAAGTCCTGCTTTCTGATTTACAGTTGAAAGCGGGACTTTACTAATTTTTAAGTAAATACATGTTCTTTATATGTTATTATTCCGATTCACCTATAGCCGTAGCTACTTTGCGATGAGGTCCGGCCCAGGGCACCGTGTTTAGTTTCGATATATCTAACCAGCAAGCTGCAGGCGGCAAATCATTGCCTGCCAGCCATTGACAATTATAAAAGGAGATATCCCACTTGCGATGGCTGAAGGCGTGGATATAGTGAAAAATCTTTTCTCCAATGCACACTTCCTGGTATAAGTCATTCCGGATAGTTGCTTTTAATTGGTTAAGGGTCGTTTCCCTCTCAGCCAATTCTACTGCAGGAAATTCCCACATGTTAGCCAGCAGACCGGTTGCGGGACGCTGCCGAACAAGATAGCTGCTTTCGCGCTTGATTAATCCGGCAATCAGCACTACTGGCTGCGGCAATTTTTTCGGTGCCCGCACCGGCAGCACATCCTGAATTTCCCGTGTATATGCTTCACATAAATTGCTTAATGGGCACAAATGGCAGCGTGGTTGGCGGGGAATACATACCATAGCGCCTAAATCCATAAGTGACTGGTTAAAATCTCCCGGCTGCCGGCTTGGTATATGAGCGCGAATCAGACAATCGATTTTACATTTGGCCGCTTGTTTGGTAATATCATCCTCGATGCCAAACAACCGGCTGAAGATTCTCAGGACATTACCGTCAATGGCCGGAACCGGCTGGTTGTAGGCAATACTGGCGATAGCTCCGGCCGTATATTCACCAACTCCTGGCAAGCGCTGAATTGCTGTTATATTGTCAGGTACTTTTCTGCCGTAGTCTGCACATACTTCGCGGACACCTGCCAGCAGGTGGCGTGCCCGTGTATAATAACCTAAACCCTGCCAATAAGTAAGTACTTCTTGCTCGGACGCTTCAGCCAGGGACTCGATAGTCGGAAAACGGTCTATCCACCGATTGAAATAATCTCTTACCGCTTCAACCCGGGTTTGCTGAAGCATTATTTCTGAGACCCAAATTTTATAGGCATCTTTGTCTTTACGCCAAGGCAAATCCCGGGCGTTGTTGCGATACCAGATCAACAGTTGTTTAGCTAATAGTGTCATAGGTTTTTCCTCTCATAGTGTTTGTTGATAACTTAAGCTGTTTGCAGTCGCCCGAAAAGTTATAAATTCTGATACGAGACTGCTTAGAAATGTTCAGATGCACGTTCTGACTCGAAATCCCAGGCACGTTCTGGTTGAGACAGTTTAATCCTCGCAGAGTGTTTTTATGTGGAATATCTTACGTAGTTTGCACGGCGCCGCAGATGGGCGTTTATAAGCAGTCTCGATACAGAAAAAAAGCCCCTAATGTACAGTAGCACAAAAGGGGTGATGATGAAAGTATTAAAGGTATTTTCATTTAGTTGCAAAATTAAATATACTACACCATTAGGCCAAAACCCTGCAAATACTCGGAATGTATTCTTAATACAACCTCTGAAAATTCTGAATGCGAAGGATATTTAGCTAGTCAACCCTTGCAAGACTTAAGAGGCAGCAGCCGATGATCATAATCTGCCGTTCTTGGGACTAGCCAAAGTTATAGGCACAGCAAGAGATTTACGGCCAAAAACGAAAAGGACACCTGCCATATTAAAATGGCAAATGTTCCCTTCGGCCGTCAGGGTCGACTACTTCCTGACGATCTATGTTAAAGTTTGTATTATTATATTGCGAATATTCGAAATATAGTCATGGAAAATATAAGTAAATGAAATATATTTGGCAATGAATAAGTGATAAAAGTGCCGAAAGGGTTAGCTTTCGAAGTTGAAATTGAAAAAACAGTATGCTATGCTGTAAAAAAGACAGGCGAAGTAGGGTAGAATGGTAATATTGTTACTAAGGAGGTCATTGAATGCGTATTGTCGAACAAGCTTTTCGCGTTACGGAGCGTACTAGTATAGTGAAGGTAGATTATCCTGCTGATTGTTTATTTCAGGTTTTTGTAAATGGACGTCTTCAGGCTAGAGGTACATATGCAATAGAGGGAGAGAATATTAATTTTGGATTTGATTGTTTGGTAATTAGTGATTTTGTGCAAATATTTTATTTTATCCCATAGAAGTTTGGAGTTTCTGCAACAAGAGCTGACCATTGTGGTTAGCTCTTGTTTTGCTGAAACATAATTTACAAGTTGGTGGGATGCACAAAAGGGTGATTCATTGGCAGTAACTGCAAAGCAACTTAAATTTTGCAAGCAACTGTCACAAGGGACTACAGGGAAAAGTAGTATAATTGGCCGGTACTTGTATCATATTAAAAATGTTATTAAGCATTTAATTATGGGAATAACACATACGGTAGGCTTTTCATAAGGAGGCGGCAAAATGGAAACAAAGCAAGAAACGAAGCGTGACATGTTGAATAAAGGGGCTGTATTGCAGCGGGATAAAGAAACTTACGCTGTGGCGCCGCACATACCAGGCGGCATTATTCTGGATTTTAATTTGATGCGGAAGATTGTTGATACTGCGGAAAAGTACGGTGCCAAAGCATTAAAACTTACCAGCGCCCAGCGAATTGCCATTGTGGGAATTGAGGAGGATAAGATTGATAAGGTATGGGAAGAACTGGGTATGAAAAAAGGGCATGCCATTGGTTTATGTGTGCGCAGTATAAAAATATGTCCGGCAACCCATTTTTGTAAGCGGGCGCAACAGGATGGAGTGACACTGGGGCTCGAACTAGATGAAAAATATCATGGTATGGATTTACCGTCCAAATTTAAGATGAGCGTTGCCGGCTGTTCAAATTCCTGTAGTGAACCGGCGGTCAGAGACTTAGGAATTATGGGTACTCCCAAAGGATATACGATTATGATTGGCGGTAATGCTGGCATCAAACCACGTCTTGCCGATATATTTGCTGAAAACGTTCCCCAGGAAGACGTAATTCCAATGGTCGATAAAATCATTAATTACTATAAAGAAAATGCTAAAAATTATGAACGGTTAGGAAACATGATTGAACGTCTTGGACTAGAAAAGATTAAGCAGGATTTATCAGGCAAAGTCGTATCAGTGAAAAGCTGAAATTCGCCGGTGTGCAATCAAGCCGAGAATGACCACAGCCGGAACCGTTGGCCGGTGGTTCAGTTCGTCTGGCGCAACAAGTAATATAAAGCTCCGTAAGCAGTAAGCTTAGGGAGTTTTTACTTGCTATCAAGCCACCCATTTGTCTTGGCGGTGAAAAATAAAAATTGCGAAAGCCATTGTTGTTAATAGTGGACAGGGTGTAATCAGTAAAATAACTTCCAATAAATTGTGAGTTGCATAACCCATTGTTATAGGCTATAATATTACAGTAATGCGTATGCTTATCTTGGGCGAAACCATGTGGGTGGTTGCAAAGTGGACGATAAATGAGCATGCCATTCTAATTTGTGTGGTGAACCAGACCGATGGATGACAACTATTTTATGGGCCTGGCTTTGGCCGAGGCAGCCGAAGCTTACCGGCTTGGAGAAGTGCCTATTGGCGCTGTACTGGTAATGAACGGTGAGGTAATAGCTAGTGCGCATAATATGCGGGAAACATGGCAGGATGCCACAGCCCATGCCGAAATTATTGTCATTCGAAAAGCCTGCCAACAGCTTGGACGCTGGCGATTGACCGGAACTACGCTTTATGTTACCATAGAGCCATGCCCTATGTGTGCCGGTGCCTTAGTCATGAGCCGGGTTGACCGCTTGGTGTATGGCAGTACCGACTACAAGGCCGGTGCGGTAGAATCCATTTTTAATGTTGTGCAAAATGAAGCCCTTAACCACCGTATGGCGGTGATGTCAGGTGTCCTGGCTGATGAGTGCGCGGGAATTATGAGGGACTTTTTCCGTGAGCGGCGCAAATAAATAGCCAGAAGTATTAATTTAAATAAATAGTTTACTACGGAGAGGTGGCTGAGTTGGTCGAAGGCGCTCGACTCGAAATCGAGTAGGCTGTGAAAGGTCTCGTGGGTTCGAATCCCACCCTCTCCGCCATAAATCAATCAAGAAGTTACATGTAATAAGAAGCATAAAATTGCCATTTTGGCATGCTTATGCTTCTTTTTTAATGCGGCAAACTTATGCTCACAATAGCTTTTGGATAATTATTTGATGAACGGTAAAGGGGTTAAGAGAATTACCAGGGAATTAGAGCTTGACAGCGAACCAAATTGGAATAAGTTAATCGGGAAATCTTTAAAAATATTAACTAAAAACGCCTAACTCTGCAGGAAAGTTCACCCATTATCCCGAATAAATAAATATCATAATATTGGCAATAATAAATTATTAGTTTCTTAAAAATGCAGTTAAATTGAGAGGAGAATGTTTATGCCAAAATATGTAATTGAGAGAGAAATTCCGGGTGCTGGAAATCTTTCGCAGCAGGAATTAACTGCGATATCACAGAAATCATGTGGTATTCTAGGGCAACTTGGTCCGAAGATTCAGTGGGTTGAAAGTTTTGTCACAGAGAATAAGATATATTGTGTATACATTGCTCCTAACGAAGAAATCATACGGGAACATGCAAATCAAGGTGGCTTTCCCGCCAACAGGATCTCAAAAATAAAAGCTATTATTGATCCGACAACTTCGGAGGGTTAAGATACCTGCTTTACAGGACGGAAATTAATAGAGGTAGAAAAAGAGCCGGTTGAGGTGGTCATAGAACCATCTTAGACCGGCTTGTTTTTTTGAGAGCGAAATGGCATTTTAAAGGAAAAAATTCTATTTATTTTTTTCTGTTTTTTCGTAATCCCGGAAAACCCAATACAGCGATGTACTTGTAACCAATGTCACTCCAACGGCAAAAGGCCATATTACATATAAACTTGCCGGAATCACCGTCAGGATTATGGCACCAACGGAAGACCACCTGGCAGTCCTGTAACTGACAATTTTTTTATGAAGCAGAAATATCATGCTGTTCCCCAGTATAAGTACAAGCAACATACTTAAGGGATATGGATGAACATAGGGCATAGTTTTCTCCTTTTCCAAATGTAAAATTTTAGCTTAGTGGTATCCTTTTTTTACTTATTTTGCTAAATGAAAGTTCTGTAATGGAACAAAGTTTCCTTCTGGACTAAAGTCCCTTTCTTTTGGATAGTAAGTCCTATACTACGCTCACCTTGCTTCTCGCAAAAATATACAAATTTAAGCAGGATTTTTGCCTGGGTCTAATGAATTAAATGGTATTATTGGGAAAATTATCTAGATAAATCCCGAAGTACGTCGTAAGATCTACTATACATTGAACGTAATTATGTCCGCATTGGTGGAATTTAGTTATGCTTTCCATAGCTCGTGTATGATGAGATCATCAACCAATCAATCAATCAAGGGAGGAAGGATAATATGGCGCGGCAGAAAATTATTTTGATAGTAGTGATTACTGCGGTTGTGCTCATAATGCAGTTGTCGCATGTGCAGGCGGCACCTATTGAATTATCGCTGGAGGAAAGTATTGCTGTGGTCCTGAAAAACAATCCGGTAACAAAGTTGGTGCAAGATGACAAAGCCATTTCCGCCTGGGACCTGGCTGGAGCTAAAGCAGGATTCGGACCTACTGTAACTTTTACCCATACCGATACGGAGACTAACAAAAATGTTTTTGATTTGTCCGGTTCATCTTGGGAATCGTTAGCCAACCAATTTCATATCACATCGTCAAATACATCTGACGATTTTACCAGCGATAATGACATCCGGATTAGTTTGCCTGTATATACCGGCGGCAAGGTGGAAAGCCAGGTTAAACAAGCTAAAATAAATTATCAGGTAGCGGATCTTGAAGCAAGTAAAACTATCCAACAGCTTAAATTAGATACAACTACTGCCTATTTTGCTGTTTTGCAATCCCGCAATTTACTGCAGGTCAAACAAGAATCAGTGGATAACCTTACTGAGCACCTCAAAAGTGTTCAGGTTCAGTACGATTCGGGAACGGTAAACAAATCCGATATTCTCAGATCAGAGGTGGAACTGGGTAATACACAACAAGATCTAGTGAAAGCCCAAAGTCAATATGATGTGGCAATGGTCAAGTTCAAGAAACTTTTAAGTCTGCCCCGTACCAATCAGGTTGTCCTAAAAGACAACTTAGCATATAGACAATTCTCCCTTACTTTGGAAGAATGCTTGCAGTGTGCTATGACGCATCGTCCAGATATCGCTCAGG
>JAEYSJ010000101.1 GCA_023434855.1 Bacillota bacterium
GAGTACCCCAGCGTGCTTGCATTATATCTCCCTGAGCCGGTGATGTTGGCAAACCGGTACTCGGCCCGGACCGCTGAACATTGACAATAACTACCGGAATTTCTGCCATAGCTGCATAACCGATAAGCTCCTGCTTTAAGGAAAAACCAGGACCGCTGGTGGCAGTAATGGCTTTCACACCCGTTAAAGATGCACCGCAAATAGCACCCATACTGGCTATTTCATCTTCCATCTGAATGAATTTCCCACCTAATTGTGGCAGTTTTTCGGCTAATATTTCCGCAATTTCCGTACTTGGCGTTATCGGATAACCGGCAAAAAACCGGACACCCGCAGCTAAAGCTCCTTCAGCACAGGCCTGGTTGCCTTGCATTAAACGTGCTTTACTCATGTGTTACCACCTCTGCTTTCTTTTGTTACTTTAACTGCCAAATCTGGACAACGTAATTCACATTGGCCACAAGCAATACACTTATCAGGTTCTTTTACAAAAATTTTACCCATATTATCAAGTTCAAGAACTTCTTTAGGGCAAAAGGCTACACAAATACTGCACCCTTTACAAAATTTCGGTTTTACGACCAGTGCCACGTGCACTCCTCCTCTCGGACCCTGAGATACAAACATGTCGTTCCCAAGTAGATGTATTTTTACTATCATTCATTATAACAAAAACGAAGCATAATTTGAATAATTATTCGTATATTCTTCGATATAAAGTCATATTTCCATATTGATTTACCGGGAAAAATTTTTTCTCCAGTAGTTGCTGCTGGAATTCACCTTGGTTGCTTGATTTGACCAGTAAATATGTCTGCGGGTTATTCCGGGTACGGTCGTCAAAAGACGTCGTAAGCTCAACAGGCATAGTATATTTGCCTGACCAGATTTGCCTTGTATTGTCGTAAGCTGTTACTAATCGCGGCATAGTATAGCCGCTGTAAAACACCATCGATGTTGCGTATTCTCCATAGGAGCCTACCTCCGCTCCTATCGGAGGCAACGACTGTGCTACCGCCTTAGCGGAGCGGGACCAGGCCAGTGGTACAAGCCCGTTATAAATTAAAAGAAAACTAATTACTACCGATACCACCGCCGCAGTTTCAGGCAGCCACCGCGGATTGCCTATTATCTGCAGCCATAAAATCAGTGCGCCGGCAATCAAGGCGGCAAAAGCCACTGGCAGCCAGCCGCCGCCGGAAGGCAGAACCTTAACACCGATACCGATAATGCCAAGCATGACAACCGTAGGCACACTCAGCCATAACCATATTTTACGCCCATCTACATTCCGCATATCATCTAAAAAATAGCCGATTAGCAGCGACGCCGGAAAAGCAGCCGGAAAAACATAAGTTGGGTATTTGGTGGCCATTAAAGTATAAAAGACAATTATGACCGCCAGCCATGACATTAAATAAGCCCAATGCGGCAAATGCGCCTTCCGCCATACTTTTGCCAGTGATGCCAGGAAAACGCCTGTCCATGGCAATAAACTGACAGGAAATAAAACCAAATAATAATAAAAAACATTATCCTGGGGATGTTCTGAAACAGTTGCCCGCAAATAATTATGTAATCCTAAAAAGGTATCAATAAAATCTTTGCCATGAACCTGGTACATTAGAAAATACCAAGGCGCAGCAACTATCAGAAATACCGTCAAACCCGGAATAAGAAAAAGCCTTTTTATTAAATGCCATTGGCGCGTAGCAATAATATAAAAAAATATAATCAACCCAGGCAATACCAGTCCTACAGGCCCTTTTGTGAGCACCGCCAAACCGGCTGCAGCGTAAGCTAAAACATACCAGATTTTTCCTAAGCCTTGCAGTCCCAGATAAAATACGGCTAATGACACACTTGTAAAAAAAAATAACACAGCATCAGTAATAATCATCCTGGCCAATATCCAGAATTCCAGCGAGGTTGCCAGTGCTGTTGCGCCAAATAGAGCGGCCCGTTGGCTGGCAAAAATCTTATGGGCAAACCAGTAAGCAAAAGCAACACTAGCGGCGCTAAATACTGCAGCTGGAAAGCGCGCGGCAAATTCACCAACGCCAAATATTTTATAACTGACGGCAATAAGCCAGTAAATCATGACCGGCTTATCAAACCAATATTGTCCGTAAATACGCGGTGATATCCAGTCACCGCTACTTACCATTTCTTTGGCGGTTAAAGCATAGTTTGACTCTACCGGATCAGTTACGGGAAGAGAGGCATTAAAAGGCAGGTAAAACGCTAACGCTGCCAAAAATACAGCCAACAATGTTAAACGCATTCATCCTTACCTCCGCTATTTTTTCAACAATAGTATTTTATCAGCCTTTTCTGCTAAAATAGTAAGATTTTGCTGTTCTTTTTCTCCCAGGTGTTCATATTCCGACTTGCGAATGACAAAGTATGCGCGAAAACCTGTAGCGACAACTTTGCCCAAATCATCATCTGATTTTAATTCAATCCCGTAGGTATCACTATAAAAAGCAAACCCGGGGCGCAAGAATTTAGTCACATACACAGGTGATTTACCGTCATAATTGAGAGTAAATTCCCTGGCAATATCCTTTGATGCAAAGTCATCCGCAATCTTAGGAAACAGCATCGTCACCAGAACTGCGGCAAATAAAACCATTGATCCAATCTGGACCCAAAATGCTTTTATTACTTCATTTTTCCAAATGAGATACCCTACAGCTAAAGCCATAGCCATAATTATTCCTGCTGAAATGAAAACACCATCTTGCAAAGCAGGCATGAATTCAAGACCCTTTAACATACCTCCCGCAAACAGAGCCGACAGGATCAGCAGGACTGCCGACCAGCTGAAGCGCCGTGAAACAACTGATTCATTGCTGACTGCAGCTTTTGTCTCGCCGCTTTCCCTGGCTGTTGTCTCACTGCTTTGGCTGTGAACCCCAAGAAGAATCCGGTCAATATACCAGCCGACAATCATTGCCAACGGCGGATACATTGGCAGAATATAAGACACCAGCTTGGTACGTGATATGGTGAAAAATATAAAAATAAATGCCGCCCAGATATTTAGAAATACCAGTACCGAAAAATCTTGTCTGCTGTTTCTCAGCGAATTCCAAACTGCCTGTACCATAAGGGCTGTCCAGGGAAAAAAGCCGAGAATAAGCACCGGAATGTAATAATACCATAAAACTCCTTCCGGATGTTCGGGACTAGTAAAACGGGTAATGTTATGAAACCCCAGAAAAGTATCAAAAAACACACCGCCATGAAGCTGATACATTATCCAGTACCATGGCACCGCTACTATGGAATAAAGAATCAAGCCGCTAACAATTTTCATATTTTTCAATTCGGTAAAGTTACGAGTCGCGGCCAGATAGACAAAAACAATAGCTCCCGGAAACAGCAAGCCAATCGGTCCTTTGGTCACGGTGGCCAGGCCCGCAAAAATGTAAAAAAGGTAATACCTTTTTTCAATAAAAGACAATAGTGATAAAGTAAGAAACAAGGTTAAGGTAATATCTGTTACGGCAGCCTTACCTAAATAAAAATATTCAATGCTGGTAGCTAATACCAGTGCGCTGGCCATTCCTGCACTGTTATTAAACAACCTGCGTCCCGATTTGTATACAATTAACACGCAAATTACCGCCAGTAGGGCCGAAGGAAATCTGGCGGCAAACTCATTGATACCGAACAGTTTATAAGCTCCGGCTACCAACCAATAATACATTGGTGGTTTATCGTACCAATATTCGCCATAAATCCGCGGAGAAATAAACTCATTAAATTGAAACATCTCTTTAGGAGTTTCAGCATATACGGGCTCATCAGGATCCAATAACGGAATACCCCCAAGATTCAAAAACACAATAAACGCACTTATTAAAGCAATAACCCAGAAACTCGAACCAGATCGCAACAAGACATAAACCTCCTGATTTAATTTTTATATTAGAGAATGGTACGTTCGATATAGACCATCATACAATGGCATAACCGGCTGCCATTGCAAATTATTACATGCCTGAACATTTGACAGGGATGAACGATAAATGTCACCTTCCCGTGACTGACTGTATACTTTCTCAACATCTTTGCCTGCTACCGTTGCCAAAAGCTCGGCCAAATTATTAACACTAGTTTCGGTCTGGGTACTGATATTATATACAGTATTTGCATGCCCAGTTGTTACCATTGCCTGATAATTAGCTGTGGCTACATCACCTGCATAAATAAAATCACGGGTTTGCCCGCCATCGCCAAAAATGAGCAAAGGCTGACCGCAATGAATTTTTCGGGCAAAAATACTAATTACTCCACCCTCACCACCATCCCCCTGTCGTTCACCATAAACGTTGGCATATCTCAATACTACATAGTCAAGACCATAAATTTCTTTATACATTGCCAAGTATTTTTCCACTACTAACTTGCTTAAACCATAAAAGGATGTGGGTTTGGTAATCACCTGTTCCTCAATTGGAATGCTGACTGCGTCGCCATATACGGCGGCGGATGAAGCAAAAACTACCCGCCTTACCCCTGTTTTGCGGCAAGCTTCCAATACATTGACTGTCCCGGCTATATTTACCTGACAGTCAAAATCCGGAGCCTCCAAAGATTTAGGCACCATTGTTTGGGCGGCCAGGTGAATGACATAATCAAATTTTTCTGCCGCAAATATGTCCAGCAGCTTGTCACTGCGTATATCCATTTCTATGAATCCGGCTGCCTTATCTATATTACTGCTAAGTCCAGTGCTTAAATCATCCAGAACAATTACCTGGCAATTTTCCCTTAGCAGCTTGTCAACAACATGCGAACCAATGAATCCGGCTCCCCCGGTTACTAGTACTTTCACACGTATCCTGCCCCTTTTTATATTAATTCCAAGATTTCCGCTTCTACAAGCGGGAGTTCCGCTTTGTTGCTTCGGTGGGAGTTGACTCCCCCACCGGGGTCTCGATGTCCAGCTTTAACTGGATGAGTTCACTTGATTTTAACAAAAAAGTCTTGTCCAAAAACTTTTACCGTAAAATATAGGCCGAAAGCAAATGGCAGATACTCGGCAATAATGCGCCACGCTACCGCTGCAATACCAACTGTGCCTGATGGCAAGAATTGGTTGAACAATAAGACAAAACCACCTTCCGCTATACCCGAGCCACCGGGGGTAGGCGCAAAATAGAGAAAAATGTTAAGAAAAATCATACGCCCCATGACTCTTGCCAAGTCAATTGTGACTCCCATACCCATAAATAATATAGGCACTACACTGTATAAAGCCAGTAAGCTTACTGCCGACTCAATAAATACCCTGATAATACTTAACGGCGCTGAAGACAACATAAATACTGCGCCGCGCACATCACGATATATGGCAAAAATTCGCCGGCGATGGCTATGCCTCATCCTTTTAGTTGTAACAACAAGCAAATAATTAGGAAGGCTGGTGCGAAACAACCAAATAGCACCGATAATGCTTATAACAATAGCTGCGGAAACGGTAGTAAGCACCCTTTCTGAAATCCATGGCATTAAACCGGGGTCGTAATAGAATACTACCGGCATGCACACCAGTAGAAATAAAATAGACAAAATTGTCCGGACAACAACCAATACTGAAGCTTTACCTGTCGGCACTCCCGCACGCCGTAAAAATATGACCTGGGCAAATGCGCCGCCAGCAGCCCCCGGGGTAAGCAATGCTAAAAAATAATTGCCAAACACCACTTGTACTGCCTCTAATAAAGTAATCTTTTCGCCGGAAATATTGACAAGATGCATGAGACGGGTGCCATCGAAATACAATCCTATTGCTAAAAACAGCAGCGCAATAATCAGCGACCATGGCTGAAAAGCATTAAGATGTCGTAAAGTATGAATATCTACGGTGAAATAAATTACCGCTCCGGAAATACCGCCTACTAAGAGCAATAATAACATCAGCCGTTTATAAAACTTAGCCATTATGCAACTCCTTAAATGAAACCAGACTTACTCGATTGTCCTTAATTGTGCTGCTTAATCTCCTGCTAGTCACCGCGTCCAGCTCCGACTGCCAATGTAAATCCCAGCCATAAGACTTATTTAATTCATCCGCATAACTGCCGGGACTACCGGGATGCATCATTATTTCTGAAACTCCATCAGGAAGCTTGTCAACAATATTTATCAGATACTCTTCACGCATATTACCACCAGCCAGCATGCCAAAAAAATGATCAGGTGCGGCCAAACCACAGACTTTAACCCTTTTCCTTGCTAAACGGGACAGAAAGGTTAGTCCGGCACGTGCGGCTATCCGCACAGGCATAAATGGATAATTGCCGAAAAACCAATAAGGCTCGTCAGGAATTCGTATGGCCTTTATCTTAAACTCTTTAGCAATGTCAATAGCAATATCCAGTATTCCTGGTACAACATGCAAATGCTGGTGACTATCCAGATGAGTGATATGTATACCGGTATCAACTACTTTTCTTACCTGCTCCCATAACTCTAGCCGGACTTCCTCAAGCCGTACTTGCCCAAATATAAAACGTAATAAAAATTGAATATAGCTGGAAGATAGAAATCCTTCCTTATCTACTAGTGACATGACTTTGCCGGGATCATTCAATGGTTTTTCTCCTACTAATGTCAAATGCACACCAGTTCCCATTCCAGGGTTAGCCATACTTAAAGCAACCGCATTTTCAAAAGCCTCGCCATTGGGCATAATGGAAGCGCTTGTGATGCAACCTGACTGATATCCTTGAATAATCCCCTGATTAATTGCTTCATGCAAGCCAAAATCATCCGCATTTATAATTAATTGTTTCATAATGGCAACTCCTTTGAACCAGCACCAAAATATATACTACACTCTTCCACTTACCTTGCACGGCAATTTTAGCCATCTATATTATATATGGTAACACGTATGGGAAAGTATAGCAATTTTGCCGGTAAAAGAAGTTTGTTCTTTCGGAAGTATTTACTTACTTTTTATTGTGCTGATCCTACAAATACGCCGAGTAGCTAACCGTGATTCATAACTTTCTATGTATGCAATTTCCTCATCAGTCAATTCATAAATCCGATATACCAACTGATTTAAATAGCCATCAAAAGATTCCGCTTTTTTAATACTTTGGTTATCGCCACCCATGCCTTCATGTACACAATCTTGCATAATTCTTACTAATTCCTTAGCCTGATGATTAATACTATCATGAACTCTTATGGGCAGCAATTCCAATGTTTCTATATCGGTTTGAGCCATCGAACGTCCAAACTCCATGCTAATTACATGGTAATAAAATGCCATTAATCGTGAATTTATTAATAGCAATAGATAATCCAGACTTATTATTTCACTTCTGTTATGCCGCAAAACAAAACTATGAATATTGTTAAGATGATAAAACCCTGCATCATCAATACATGCAGTCAAGGTATAGCCGGTTTGGCGTACAAGAATTTTACGTGCTTGGATAATATCCGGTTGCCAGCCTCCCTTATAAAGCATTGCCGGATCAATGTTTAGCCAGTGGCCCTCGTATTTTAAGCCATACCGGCAAATCTGTTTACCTGATACAAGTCCTCTTCGCCAGCTGTCACCATATGGCCGGTCAGCGATAATATCACTTTGCCGGGATATAGACCTGACCCCGGTATGACCTGATGCAAAATTTCCCAAATGTGTGCTGATTCTCTCTAAATGATCTATTATTTTTTTTGCTTTTAAGTCAAAAAAAATGCGGAACCGGTTATGAGGCAGACTGGCGAAATAACTTTGTCGATACTGACATAAGGGTCTTGCTTCTTTAAAAGCATTCATATTGTTAATCTGATAAATGTTAACCTGACAATCCTCATGTCGAGTGTGGTTACTTTCCTTTGTCAGTATGCAAATCGCTAAATAGCCGGTTGCTGCCCCCTTAAATACCGGAGCTGTTATATGAGCAATAGCATTTATAACAGTGTGCTCCATTAGAAAATGCCTAATTTTAGAGTAATAACGGCCTAAAAGAAAGCTATCAGGTACTATAAACCCTAATTGCCCACCTTCAACCAGCATTTCTATACCACGCTGCATGAATAAAACATAATAACTTAATTTATATTCAGCCGAAGCATAATAAGCGCGCCGCAAATAATCCTGATATTCCAATTTTAAAGAACCAACACCGCGCAGCCCAAAAGATAAATAAGGCGGATTGCCGACAACATAATCGTAGCTGCCTGCCCAAAAAGCCTTAACTTCTAAAGAAGCACGAATATCTTCCGGACGCTTTAGACTATCATAAACAATAATATTTAACTGTAAGTGATTTTTGACTTGAGGCCTTTTTAGCACAAGACCGGCTACTGTAATTTCTACCGCGCCCTGGTCAATATCCGCCCCCCAAAGATTATACTGTAGAATATGCCGGTGAATCCCATCATCCGACCAATCGTTCATTGGATATTTTTCCGCTAGGATTGACCGTGCCTGACCAAATTTATCCCACAGAATATCATAGGCTTTAGCTAAAAAATAGCCACAGCCACAAGCTGGATCAAGTATTTTTACTTTAGGATTTTTTATTATATCACAAGCAGCAACAGTTTGGGCCATAATGAAATCGATGATTTCGGGAGGAGTATAATATACTCCCTGTTTACGGCGGCCAACAACCAATTTTTCATAAATTTCCCCCAACAAGATCGTATTGCGCGGCAGCGTATAAACCCAATGACCAACTAAATTATAAATATGTTCAGGCACTTCAAGTACTAATTCTTCGTCTGTAAAAGTATCTTTGATAATGGTTTCATTCAATGAAATATTAGCTACTGCTAAATTAATAATAATTTCAGGGTGTTTATATCCACATAATATTAAGGCAGCAATTTTTTGTACAATATTAATTCCGTCGCTATGTCCCTGTTCTTCTAACCATGATTTTAACGTCTTATATTGTAATATGAATTTTTTCCAATTCATTTGAGACATAGTTACTTACCCTCTCTTTGCAGAAAAGAGTTTAGCATAGCTAAACTCTTAACAATCAATGTTTTAGTATATGTATATCCTATGTAAAAATCATTCAACTAGTACAATTCCAACAATATTTTCTACCAGCTTACCACGAAGAATTGACACTTTCCACATGGCTGGCGTACGCACTATGATTATGAATAGATTCATAGTTTTCACATTCTACCTCAAACCATTCAACACTTTCCAAATCCCTCAGTGTTAGCACCAAATCCCGCAGGACGTCCTCGACAAATTTTGGATTTTCGTATGCATTCTCAGTAACAAACTTTTCATCCTCACGTTTTAGTAAAGGATACACCGGACAACTTCCCTGTGCTTCCATCAAACGGGCCAAATCTTCAATCCAAATAAATTTGCCATGAGAATGTTTCACTTTTACAGTCATTAGTCCACGCTGGTTATGAGCACCATATACCGAAATTTCTTTACTGCAGGGACATAATGAAGTAAATGGCACTGCCAGACCCATTACGAAATCCAAATGTTCTCCTTTAGTCAGGCTGGCAGAAAATAAACAGTCGTAATCTAACATACTTTTTCGTCCGCTAACAGGAGCGGTCTTTTCAATAAAATATTTAAAACTAACATCAAGATGCGCACAGGTAGCATCAAGACGATTTATGGTATCTGTTAAAATAGACTCCATTTCCTTACTGGATACTGGTTTTTGGCTCCATTCGCTTAAAATTTCAATAAACCTGCTCATATGTGTACCTTTATACTCTTTTGGCAGTTCAACAGTAAGCTTTATCTTTGCCAATACCGATTGGAAAGATCCATCTTTTGTTTTTATAAGAAACGGCAGGTGCACATCACTAACCCCTACCTTCTGTATAGATATACCCCGCTCGTCGGATCTATTCTGAACATCTTTCACCTTTGACCACCTCTTGTATCGTATATAATGGGATCAGAAACGCCTGCTTCCGCAAAGCCTTTCAACCTTAAAAGACAACTATCACATTTTCCGCATGCAACCTCTCCTCCTTGATAGCAGCTGGTGGTAAGCTGCAGCGGAGCTCCTAGTTTTATTCCCAGCAGCACAATGTCCTTTTTGCTAAGGCTAATAAGTGGTGTTTCAACTATAATTTGTCGTTTGTCTTGAACTGCGGCTTTAGTAGTAAAGTCGGCTAATTGCTGAAATAATTTGATAAATTCCGGACGACAATCAGGGTAACCCGAATAATCAAGTGCATTAACACCAATAAATATTCGCTCAGCCCCAATTACCTCAGCATAACCGAGGGCATAACTTAAAAAAATCAAATTACGTGCCGGGACATAGGTGACCGGAATGTCCCGGCGCTCCGTATCTCCCGCCGGTATAGACATATTTTTATCAGTCAAAGCACTGCCGCCAATAGCATCCATATTATTTTCAATAATTAAATGACATGCTACTTTGTAATGTCCGGCTACTTGCCGGGCGCTTTCCAACTCACGGTTATGGCGTTGATGATAATCGAAACTTATCGGGTAAAGTTCATATCCCTGACTGTGTGCTACCGCCATGCATACTGTAGAATCGAGACCTCCGGAAAGCAATATGACTGCTTTCATACTGAAACACCCCTTGTCCTGCCACTTATAATCATTTATTTAAGCATAATATGTTAAAAAACCTGCAAAGAATACATAATGAAAGTCTAAGAACTGTGGAGAAGTTAACTTACCTTTCAAAAAAGCCGTAAATAAATCAAGGCTGTATATTTTCAAAAGGTATAAATTCTAATACAGAGCAAAAATGCACCGTTGTCAAAACGGCGCATAAATGTATATTAAGTCAACAGTACTATAACAAATTGACTATACAAATATCCTTACGTTTTTCCAAATCAATAAACTCCTCATTTGCCGTACGAATAATCGGTCGTGCACCGGCAAATTGCCCCAGATGTAATACTTCTGCTTCACGGCCATCATTCAACTGTACAATACTGCCAACTAAAAAGTCGCGGACATTATTTAAAAAGACAGTGCAAATACCGGGATCAAGCTTATTAAACATTTCCTCAACAAGCGTTTCGACTACGGCGAAAGGCGTAACCTTGCTATGATATACCCTGTCGGAAGTCATAGCATCATAAATATCGGCAACAGCAACAATCTTTGCATATGGATGAATTTTGCCACTTTTAACTTTTAACGGGTATCCTGTGCCATCCATCCGTTCATGGTGTTGTAAGATGCCACAAGCAACACATGAAGGCACATCTTTGGTTTCTTTGACCATACTATAACCATAAGTAGTATGCTGCTTCATAACCTCCATTTCATCTGGTAACAGCCTTTCCGGCTTATTTAAAATTTCTAACGGAATTTGTGTTTTTCCGATATCATGCATTAATCCAGTTAGTATCAAGTCCATGAGATCAGTACCTGCATAGCCCAGCCACCTGCCAAGAACTCCACAGATTACCGCAACATTGACAGAATGGTGAAAAGTATAGTCATCCTGGCGCTGGACCATATGTAAATGGTTAATTACTCCGACAGATTCGACTAATGATTCAATTGATTTGTCAGCCAGTTCGCGCATTTCATTGATCGGCACCTCTTGAAAATATCGCATACAATCAAAAGCTTTTCTCACAACACTAATAGTATTATCATATTCGGCATAAAATTTTTGTTGGTGAACATCAAGGATGGGCAGAGCATCTTCGCTAACTTCATTTACTCTTTCCCTAATAATGAGAGAAGCAAAACCCCAATCGATCAAACGTTCAATCATCTGCTGAGTTAATAAAGTTCCTTCCCCTAATGCCACTTTCCCACTTTCTGTAAGAATAGCATTGCCAAGTTCCATTCCGGCCATAACATCATTAATCGGATATCGTTTATTTACAAATCGGGGCATTAGAAAATTCCTCCCCTCCTGTAGAATAACAAAGTTTAATGAATCTTGTACTTGTTGGAGCATGAGAAGCGCGGTTAAGAAACTACCGTCTGAGACTCTATTAAGTCAGTACTATTTCATGGATATTAAAAACATGATATTTAATAATAATTTAACATTTTTCGCTTTTTTCCTGCCGAAATATTCTTAAATTTATTTATTGGGTATAAAATGTGAAAAAAATCTCATTTTTTCCCGTTACACCATTTATAATGATTTGAAAATACAAACAGTTGTTTTTTCTAAAAGTAAATTGCATTTTTCATAACTAAAAAATATCGGATTTTTTCTTATACATTTTTGAACCTGCCTCCAAAACAGCCTGTTGTATATACTTTAACGGCATACCGCTTTGATCAGCTAACTGCCTGCAATCTTCATACTCAGGTGTTATACTGCATAATTTCCCCTGATAAGAACTAATTTTTACACGAGCCTGTCCCCAGTATACCGGGACAGTAACAATTTCACGTTCAGCCACTGTCCGCTCAACGGCATAGCGTCTCATACCAATTGTTGATGTTTCGGTAAACAAAATATCAACAATTATATCTATTGACTGCCTGTTTATTAATACTGAAAGCATGGTAGCCGGCCGGCCTTTCTTCATAATTATTGGCGTCAGCCAGACATCGAGAGCGCCAGCGGCAAAAAGCTTGTCCATAACATAAGCATAGACCTGTGGATTTAAATCATCAATATTAGCTTCAATAACCATTATATCACTACCGACTGGCCGGGATATTTCGCCAACATACATTCTAAGCACATTGGGAATAGCCAAATCCCAATTGCCGGCGCCATAACCAACGATCTGGCTAATAAAATTGTCTGGCATATCACCAACATAATTAGCAAAAGTTGCGATCACAGCAGCTCCTGTAGGTGTCACCAATTCTCTGGCAATGTCACTGCTATAATAAGGAATACCCTTTAATAATTCTGCAGTAGCCGGAGCCGGTACAGGCATAAGGCCATGACTGCATTTAACGAAACCATTGCCTACATGTAATCTGGAAACATATATCTCCTTAATATCCAAATAATGCAATCCAATTACTGTTCCAACAATATCAATAATTGCATCAACAGCGCCCACTTCATGGAAATGGATATCCTCCACCGTAGTACCATGTACTTTAGCTTCCGCTTGCGCTAATCGCATAAATACCTTTTTGCTATTCTCCTTAACTATTGTTTCCAATGTTGAATTATCAATAATGTTAAATATATCAGGTAAATGGCGATGATGTTGGTGTTCGTCTAAAATAACATCAACATATGTTGCATTAATACCACATTTAGATACTTTTTTTACTGACAACTGATACTCTTTTACAAGTAATTTGGCTAATTCCTCCCTCAACTGCTGTTCAGGCATTCCCACATCTAGCAATGCCCCTAGCAACATATTACCACTAATACCAGCAAAACAGTCTAAGTAAAGTGTGCGCATATTATCACCTCATTGCTATTTCCGCAGGTATTGATGCCAGGACCTTTCGCAGCTAATATCTTAACCCGCATTTTCCCAGCATCATATGCCTGCAACCTATTCTTTATACTTAATGTTTTATTGCTTTTTAATTTTGCAACTGGGTTTGGCGGGAATTTTCTAATAAAGCTTCCAAGCTTTCGATTATTTTTAATTGCGCTTCCTCTAAAAGAACAATGCCTTGGTTCAAAAGTAAAATTTGCAAGTTAACCCTGGCCTTTTGTTCACGCACGGCCAATTCCAAATGCCCAATTGCTAATTCTAATTGTTCTGCCGCCGCCAAAACCTCGTCATCCAGCAATTTTTCCAAAAGCGCATAATGATATACTTGTACAGCCTCCATGGCTTTGCTAAATCCTTCACTACTGGCATGGTTTTGTACAAAGATATTAAAATGCGTAGAAAATTCTTGAAATTCCGTGTTATTGACTACGTTCAGATCAGTAAATAGTGCATAAATTAATTTATACACCTGTCGTATATAGCTACTTTGTACCTGCATTAATGTCAATATACTGTTAAATTCAATTCCCCGATAAGATGCGAGGTGGAAATCCTGTAATTCCACCATCCACCCACCTCCAATACATATTCTGTCACTACATACTATTCAGTTAATACGCATTATGTTGCTTTCCGACAATAATTTTTTAAAAGCGGCAATATGAATAGGACAAAAAGGCCGGTTTATTGGTGGTGCTTAGCTTAATTTATTTAGGCCAAAATTTTTGACTGCCCGAATAAATCGCTCAGCCCATTCCTGATTAGCCACGGCATGAACGTGATTATATGTTGCAAAAGTATTGCCATACATCAATCCGTCATGCTGCCCGTCAATACCGTAACCACGCAGTACTTTATACGCGAATTTAACTTCCTCACCGATATTCAGTACTTTGGAATGGTGAAATTCGTGCCCTTTAATTTCGGAACCTAGTGGAAAAAAAGGGTTATCAATAACAGTACGCATTAGGGCATAGCCATGGCCCTGAGGCTTTTTTTCCATAACAATATCACAGGGCAATACCCCGCACATTTCAAACTCCTTTCCTTGCCAGACAATTTTTCTGGCTAAGTACATCAAACCGCCGCATTCCGCATATATAGGTAATCCCCTGTCAGCGGCCTGTTTGATATCTTTTCGCAATGCAGCATTAGCTTCAATAGCTTTGCCGAAGATCTCCGGAAAACCGCCGCCGATGTATAATCCGTCAATAGCAGGCAAATTACCATCATGCATGCTGTCAATATAAATCAACTCTGCGCCGGCCGCTTCCAAAGCTTCCAGGTTCTCAGGATAGTAGAAGGTAAAAGCTTTGTCGCGCACTACACCAACTTTCACTTGGTTCTTTACTATTTGCCGTGAGAAGACTTTCTCCCAAGTTAAAGATTTCGCCGTCCGGGCCACATCAAATATTTTTTCCAGATCCAAACACTGCCAGGCAACTTCGGTATTAGCCGCAACTGACTGCTGTACCGTATAATGCTCGGCGGCGGGGACTAAGCCTAGGTGCCGTTCGGGAAACAAACTATAGGCGTTTTTAGGTATGGCTCCCAATACCGGAATATCGCAATACTCTTTAACTGCTGCTCTAAGCATGTTTTCATGCCGGCTTCTGGCTACTTTATTAAGAATTACACCTGCAATAGTAATATTACGATCAAAATTCATGAATCCTAAGAGTAACGGCGCAATACTTCGTGTCAATCTGGTAGTATCAATCACCATTATTACCGGAGACTTGGTGGTACAGGCAATTTGAGCTGTACTGCCAGTACCTGCTAAATCCACCCCGTCAAACAATCCCATAGCTCCTTCAATTATAGAAATATCTGCCCCGGCACTACCGTTAATAAGTGAAGCTTGAATCTGCGCTTGATTCATCCAATAACAATCAAGATTACGGCAGACCCGTCCGGCAGCAATGCTCAACCAACCGGGATCAATATAATCCGGCCCCTTTTTAAAGGGTTGCACAATATACCCGCGTTGCGCTAAAGCACCTATGAGGCCAATACTAACGGTCGTTTTACCTGAATGACCATTAGGCGCTCCGATTACAATCCTTGGTTTATTCCACAGTTTTCCCATGTATATATCCTTCTCCTCTGGCCAATAGCAAAATATCACCTTTCAAATTAGCAACTAATTTTTTATAAAAAACAGGAAACCAACATTACTGTGTCGAAAAAACTTATGAATAATACTATTACTAAGGACGGTGGACTTTTGTGAGTATAGGCTATACTCGTAAAGAGCTTGGCAAATTACATAAGCAATTTTACGAGGAAAGATTCGAAAAAAATACTGAAAAGGAGGCGTTTCAGCGGGCCCTTATGTCCATGATTAAAGGACTGCTGGATGTCATTGACGCCAACAACCGTAGGATAGAGGAAGATATTAAAGCATTATCGAAAAAAAACCAAGTTATCGAAAAAACCCCTACCGAATAGGGGTTTTTTCTTATTTAAACGTTTTTTTCTACCGGTTGACGCTTAGTCCGAAGCCGATAATTACGCCAAGCCAACTGCAAATCATCCATAAAGACATATACCTGCGGCACTACTACTAATGTTAATATAGTGGAAGTAATCAATCCGCCAACAACAACAACCCCCATTGAAGAACGCAATTCAGCGCCTGCACCCATTCCCAATGCAACCGGCAACATCCCCAAAATCATTGCCGCGGTAGTCATAAGGATTGGGCGAAGACGGATTGTACCCGCCTGAACCAAAGCTTCTTCCCGTGAAAGACCATCCCGCTCCCTGAGAGTATTAGTATAATCAACTAACAATATCGCATTTTTGGCAACAAGCCCCATTAGCATTATAACCCCAATAAGACTCATAATGTTAATTGTCTTGGCACCAATCAACAGGCCTAAAATAGCACCAATCATGGAAAAAGGCAATGAAAGCATAATCGTAAAAGGATGAATAAAACTTTCAAACTGAGCCGCCAGCACCATATAAATCAAGATAACTGCAATAACCAAAGCCCGGGCGATTTCTTTAAAAGAGTCATTCATGGTACGAGTCGACCCGACAAATTTATAATGATAGCCCATGGGAAAATTCATTTGAGCAAGTTCATTTTGGGTGGCCTTGATAATATCGCCAGCCGAAACTCCCATATTATTGGCATAAACAATAATTTCCCGTTGACGGTCTTCCCGGTCAATCTCAGTAGGCCCGGAAGTAAACTTAACCTGAGCAACATCGCCGACTCGTATCTGGGTGCCGGATTTTGCAGACACACGTAAATTGGCAACATCTTCAGCACTTAACCGCAGCTCATCCTTCAGCCGTATCCGAATATCATAATCTTTATCGCCGACCCGGTAACGGTTGGCTGTAGTATTGCCCGCAAAAGCTGTTTGGACAACATAGCCGATTGTATCGGCAGATACACCGGCCTGCCCGGCCTTGGCACGATCAAGAACAACTTGAATTTCCGGTTCATAATCACTGGCAGAAGTATCGACATCTGATGCACCGTCTACTTTACGCAATCTCTCCGCCAATTCTTGCGACAACTGCAGCAATATGTGCATATCGTCTCCTTGAATACCCACTTGAACCGGACGATTATCACCCCGGCCGCCGCTAGATGAAGATGGTATAATGGATATTTTTAAGCCTGTATAATTACGAAACTGTATGCGCAAATCGTCCATAATTTGCATCATTGTCCGGCTGCGATCACCGGCATCCTTTAGTTTTACTCCAATAATCGCCTTATTTACAGGATTGCGGGAGTACCCTATACTCAAAAAAGCCGTGCGTGTTTCCGGCAAAGATAGCACCGTTTGTTCAAGCGGTTTAGCCATCTCTTGCATGCATTCAATGGAAGTCCCCGGTGGAGCGGTTAAAAAAATGCTAAATTCGCCGGAATCATAAGTAGGTTGGAATTCAAAACCAAGCAGTGGTATAAACAAAAAATTAATGACCAGGGAAATAACGGCAATTCCTACAATTAACAGCGGGTGTTTTAATGACCATTGCAGAAAATCGCGGTAATTGTCCCGGACAAAAACAAATCCATTTTCCCATTTATCTAAAAGCTTCTGAATGAAATTATTAATTATTGTCAATAAATTGGAACGTCCTGATGCCAATTCTCCCGCTGGCTGCAGCCACCTGGCTGATAGCATGGGTGTCAGAGTGAAAGCGATAAATAAAGAAAACGTTACGGCAAAAGCAATCGTTAGCCCAAACTGGCGAAAAAACATACCAATTACTTCGCCCATTGAACCAACAGGTACAAAAACTGCTAAAATGGACAGCGTTGTAGCCAAAACCGCCAGAGATATTTCAGCAGTACCAGACAGTGCAGCCTCAGCCGGCGATACTCCTTCTTCCACGTGTCGATGAATATTTTCCACAACTACGATAGCATCATCAATAAGAATACCGACCGCCAAACTCAATCCCATTAATGACATATTGTTCAGCGTAAAGTTAGCGACCTTCATAATGGAGAAGGTGGCAATGACCGAGGTAGGGATAGCCAGTGCCCCTATCATTGTTGCCCTGGTATCGCGTAAGAACAGAAAAACAATTAGTACCGCCAGAATACCACCTAAAACCAATGAATTTTGGACATCTTCCACATTACTTTTGATGTATAGCGAGCCATCACGCACAACCGTGATTTTTACATCATTGGGCAGCTCACTTTTAATTTTCTCCATTTCATCCTTTACCGCATCAGACACAGCAACGGTATTAGTGCCAGACTGTTTCTGCACTGCGACCACAACTGACGGCACACCCTCTGTGCGGGCATAAGTTCGTTCTTCCGCCCAGGAATCCCGTATATCAGCCACGTCCCGCAATAATACCACATGATCATTTATATTGGCGACAGCAATACTGCCTATTTCCTCCACACTTTGAAATTGCCCAAGGGTACGGACAACAATTTCAAACCCTTTTTCTTTTACATAACCACCGGGAGTATTGGTATTAGCATTATTAACAGTACTAATAACCTGATCCAATGTTAATCCAAAGGCATCCAGCCGGCGCGGATCAACACTGACTTGAATTTCCCGGTCGCCCCCCCCAAAAATGCCTACATCGCCAACACCATCTAACTGTTGCAGCCTTTGTTTTATTATATCAGTAGCCATTTTACGAATCTCACCGCGCGATCGTTGCTCTGAAGATAAACTATAATACACAACCGGCGATGCGGTCACATCAATACGTTGTGTAACCGGTTCATCAATTTGATCCGGCAAAGCTTTGCGAATACCACCGACTTTTTCCCGGACATCGGCAGCTGCCATCCGTGGATCAGTCCCCAGCACAAACTCTATAGTTACCTGTGCCAGACCTGCCCGTGATATTGATGTAATTGTTTTGATACCTGAAACAGCACTGGCGGCATCTTCAATCGGCTTTGCCACCAAATTCTCCATTTCCTCCGGTGAAGCGCCTGTCCAGGTAACAAGCACAGATACAAAAGGGTAATCAACATCAGGCAACAAATCAACGCCTAAACGCGGTAATGATGACAAACCGAATACCACCAGAACAAACGCCAGCATTGTAGTAAAAACCGGCCTTTTTATAAAAACTTGCAAAAAACTCATAATTGGCCGGCCTCCCGTGTTGCTGCTACTGTAACTTTTGAGCCATCACGTATCGTATTTTGGCCTGCTACCACAATAAGATCACCGGCGGCCAAGCCGGACAATACTTCAGCCCAGCCGTCACCTACATAACCTACCTGCAGTTTACGCTGAACTACCTGGTCACCTGATACTACAAATACCGTCCGTTGATCTTCAAAAAGGACCAAAGCGGCTTCCGGAACAACTACGGCATCTGTATGTTCTTTACCCTTAACACATACCTTGGCGGTAAGACCGGAAAGTAAATTATTCTGTTTATTATCCAGACTTACTTCCACCGTAAAAGTTCGGGCAGGCACTGCCGCCGCCGGAGAAATTTTAGTGATTGTACCATTAAAAGGCTTACTGGACAACGCTTCAATTAATACCTGAGCATTATCACCTAGTTTCACTTGTGTAACTTGTCCTTCACCTACTATTGCCTTGGCAAGCATCACGCTGGTATCAGCAATATTAAAGATTGCAGTGCCGGCCTTGGCATAATCACCTGCCTGCAGGTAGCGCTTAATGACTGTGCCGTTATGAGGTGTTACTACCGCGGTATTGCCTAGTCTCGCTTGAAGATACCCTATATTTCCTTGATTCGACCGAACTTGTCCCTCCAAATTTGCGACCTTAGAAGCGGCAGCCTCGTATTGCTGCTGGGAAATGGCTCCCTGAGCCAGTAAACTGCCGGCTCTTGCCAGATCAGCCCTGGCCTGTGCCAAGTCTGCCTGCACTGAATATAAAGAACCTTGCGCCTGGGTTACCTGTGCCGCAAATTCCGTATTCTCCAGACTTGCTACTATTTGCCCCGCAGAAACTTGTTGTCCTTCATCTGTATATAATTCTCCTATTCGACCATCTACTTTAGGACTAATATCCGAATACCAAACAGGTTCTAAAGATGCAGTGAAGGTAAATACTGGTATTACTTTTTTGCTAAAAACCGGCATGACTTCAACCGTAGATACCCTTCCACGCGTAAGAGCCGCGGCCTTTTCTTTTGATATTTGAATGTTTCTGTAAATGTTAAAGCCAACGAATCCCGTGATAATTACAAATACAGCAATGATACCAAATAAGATCTTTTTTCTCCTCACTACGGTCTTCCTTTCCTCATCCAAATTAGCTTCACTACATAGACTGATCAGTCAATACACATGCTTACAATTAATTCTACACAGAAAAAAAAGTTCCTGTTAGAGTGTGTTTCAAAAAACACACTTTCCTTAAAGTTTTTTAAAACTGTTACAAGATGCCCAGATACTAGGCACCCAGGAAGCCGCAAAGCTAGGGAGTACCTAGTTTATACGTTGAACAAGCGTACGACGTATATGGGTATTTTGTAACAGTCTCTGTTACATTTACTCAAGTTCTTCTCCGGGAAGTAAGAATTTATATATCGATTTGCCTGGTCATTCCATGGAAGTTTATCATTACATAATTTGTATTTTATGCACAAATGTTGTTGACACAATCATATTATATTTTAAAGAACTATGTGAATAACTTCAATAAATTAATTTGAAGGAGAGAAGGACTGTAATGGAAAGAGAAAATAAAAAGAACGATTTATGCGGATGCTACTGTTTAAAATTCTCTACTGCCCCTGCAAATCGCCCACCGGCCATAGACGCGAATTTTTGGGCGCAGGCAACGGCCACAGGCGAGGTATGTGGAGAAGGATGCGAAGGATATATAGAAGTATCTGCGAAAGGACTAATACCGTTAGGTGTCTACACGTTATGGTTTATGACAGATAAAGGACCTTTTCCGGCTGCTCCGCTGAATGCCAACTATGGGTCCGATGGATATGATCCCAACAGGCTTGTTGTAAACAGCAACGGTGTGTTAAATTATTATGTTGCCCCCCTTGACTACAATCCTTTTAAAGGCATACCCATTCTGGGTGGTTGTGCTAAAGTCCAAGGCGTATCAATAGCCTTTAATAGCGATAGAACAACACACGGATTATCTCCCGGGACGCCGAACGTTACTTTTTTCGAGCAATTAATAGCGCAATTTGGTATCCGTAATGAAGGTTCAAAATAACAAATGCTAAGAGGCCATCTAAAAAGCTGAATTATCTTTTTAGATGGCCTCTTTTTTTCCTACCGGCAACTGGATATCCTCCCAGGCCGTTTCCACGGAGACCGTCGATAGCACCCCATCTGCTTCGTTGTCGCTGCGAGCGCTCCCTCCAACCGTGCGCTCTCGTAGTAAGTATACCTCTAAAGAGGATTCCCTCCGTCTTAGCAG